>NZ_JBSGVG010000005.1:0-266711 GCF_053608345.1 Nocardia sp. NPDC055050 | reverse complement strand
AAGCAACGGCGTCTAACCGGCGGCCCCTCAGGGCCGCGGACACGCGCGCGCCAGCGCGCCAACAATTCAGTTCTTGGGGAACTTCAGCTGGGACAGGTCGATCCCCTCGAGGCCGGGCGGCAGCTGATCGAGACCGGGGGGCATGTTCGACAGATCCATGCCCGGCGGCAAGCCCGGCATCCCGGCGGGCATTCCGGGGAACCCGCCGCGCATCTTCGGCTGAGTGGGCCCACGCCCGCCCTTCTTGCCCTTCTTACCGCCCTTTTTGTTGTTGCCGCGGCGAGCTCCCGGCATCCCCATCTGCCGACCCATCATCGCCATCATCTTCTTGGCTTCGAAGAACCGGTCGACGAGCTGGTTGACCTCGGAGACCTGCACCCCGGAACCGTTGGCGATGCGCAGGCGCCGCGAGGCGTTGATGATCTTCGGATTGTCCCGCTCGGCGCGGGTCATGCCCCGGATGATCGCCTGCACCCGGTCGAGCTGCTTGTCGTCGACCGCGGCCAGCGCGTCCTTCATCTGACCGGCGCCCGGCAGCATCCCGAGCAGATTGCCGATCGGGCCCATCTTGCGGATGGCCAGCATCTGATCGAGGAAGTCCTCAAGGGTGAGCTCGCCGCTGCCGATCTTGCGCGCGGTCTCCTCGGCCTGCTCGGCGTCGTAGACCTGTTCGGCCTGCTCGATGAGGGTGAGCACATCGCCCATGCCGAGGATGCGCGAGGCCATCCGGTCGGGATGGAAGACGTCGAAGTCCTCGAGCTTCTCACCGGTGGAGGCGAACATGATCGGCGCGCCGGTGACGTTGCGCACCGACAGAGCGGCACCACCGCGGGCATCACCGTCGAGCTTGGTGAGCACAACACCGGTGAACCCGACGCCGTCGCGGAAGGCCTCGGCGGTGCTCACCGCGTCCTGACCGATCATCGCGTCGAGCACGAACAGCGTCTCGTCGGGCTGCACGGCGTCGCGGATGCCCGCGGCCTGGCGCATCAGCTCGGCGTCGATACCGAGGCGGCCTGCGGTATCGACGATGACCACGTCGTACTGCTTGGCCTTGGCCTCTTCGATACCGGCCGCGGCGACGGCGACCGGGTCGGCCGCGGTGATCCCGAGCGGGTTCTCACCGCCACCGATGGAGGTGCCGCCGTGCGGGGCGAACACGGGCACGCCCGCGCGCTCACCGACGACCTGCAGCTGGGTGACCGCGCCGGGACGCTGGAGGTCACAGGCCACCAGCAACGGCTGGTGCCCCTGGCCCTTGAGCCATTTGGCCAGCTTGCCCGCGAGCGTGGTCTTACCCGCACCCTGCAGACCGGCCAGCATGATGACCGTCGGCGGGTTCTTGGCGAGATTGAGGCGACGGGTCTCGCCACCGAGGATCGCGACGAGTTCCTCGTTGACGATCTTGACGACCTGCTGCGCGGGATTGAGCGCGCCGGAGACCTCCGCGCCCTTGGCGCGTTCTTTGACGTTGGCGATGAAGCCGCGCACCACGGGCAGCGCGACGTCGGCCTCGAGGAGTGCGAGGCGGATCTCGCGCGCGGTGGCGTCGATGTCGGCCGGTGACAGACGCCCCTTACCGCGCAGATCCTGCAGTGCACCGGTAAGCCGGTCGGACAGGGATTCGAACACCGATCGCGCTCCTGATCTGAAAGGGTCTCAGGTCGTCTGACCGAAGCCGGACGTCTCTTGCCCTCCCAGGGTAATGGAGGTTATTCGGTATGTTGCACGTGCGGTGGCGCCGTGCGGCGCAACTCGTGCGATTCGATGTCCACCAGATACACCGCTTCTCTGCCGGTGAGGCCGAGTTCCCGGGAGAGCGCCTCGATCCGAATCCATTCGGAATCGGCACTGTCGGCGTGGTGGGCGGCGGTCGAGGCGATGGTCATCGCGGCCAACGCCTGCGCACCACTGAGGGTGCGACCCGGCAACCACGAAACCACCCACAGGTCACCACCGACGCACCGCGCGATGTGCGCGGTCGCGTCGCTGGTCATCATCGACGCGGAAACGACTTCGATAGCCACGGATCAGCTCCCCTCGTACGAGCGACAGCCGGACCAGGGGAATGCTATAGGTCCCATCTCGACTTATCGGGCCGCGAGGACGCTGTGTAGCAACCTGATAGCAATCAGTGAGTAAACCGTGTCCTTGCGGTGTCAGCCGGCGTCGGTTGTTTCGGTCGGCGGCGGGGTGGGCGCGGGCCGCGGAACCACGTCCAGGACGGCCTTTTCGATCCGGTCGCGCAGGGCTGGGCTGTCGGTGTCGCCCAGATCGAGGCAGAAGGCGTCGACCACAGCCGAGCCCATCGTGACCACCTTGGCCCACCGGACATTGGCTCCCGTCGCGGCGAACGCACCGGCCAGCCTGCTCAGCAAACCGATCCGGTCGTCGGCGCGCAGCTCCAGGATCACCTGTCCGGGAGTGCTGGTCGGTGACCAGATCAGGCGCGGCGCGGCGCGCGCGTACCGGCCGGGCCCGGTCCCGACAGCGTCGGTTTCGCGTTTGGCCAGCACCGCGGGCAGGTCGAGCGCGCCGGTGGTGGCCCGGATGAGTTCCTGACGCAGCAGACCCGCGTCCGGCGGATCGCCGAATTTCGGCATCACCACGAAGGTATTGATCGCCGAGTCCCCCGCACTGCCCAGCGCGGCCGAGAGCACCCGCAACGCGTGCAGTGCCAGGACACCGGCGGCGTAGGAGAGCAGGCCGGGCTCGTCGGGGGCGATCACGGTCACCACGAAGGTGTGCTTGCCGTCACCGGGCGCGAGGGTGACGTGCACGCCGCCTGCCCTGGCCTTGTCCAGAAGCTCCGGGTCGATCGGTTCCGGTTGCGGCAGCTGCTCGCCCGCCATGACCAGCCGGCAGCGGCGCACCAGCTCACCGATCAGCGAGGCCTTCCAATCGCCCCAGACTCCGGGGCCGGTCGCCATCGAGTCGGCTTCGGCGAGCGTGTGCAGCAGTTCGAGCAGGCCGACGTCACCACCGAGCGCGTCGGCGACGTGCTGCACGGTCGCCGGGTCGTCGAGGTCGCGCCGGGTCGCGGTGTCGGGCAGGAGCAGGTGGTGGCGCACGATCGCGCTGAGGGTACGCACGTCCGAAGGCCACATTCCGAGCCTGCGGCCGATATGCGTGGCCAGCTCCGCGCCGACGATGCTGTGGTCGCCCTGCCGCCCCTTGCCGATGTCGTGGAGCAGGGCGCCGAGCGCCAGCAGGTCGGGCCGGGCGACCCTGGTGCTCAGGCTGCTCGCGTAGGCGACCGTCTCCATCAGGTGCCGATCGACGGTCCAGGTGTGCATCGCATCGCGCGGCGGCAGATCGCGGACCGCGCCCCATTCGGGAAAGAGTCTGCCCCACAATCCGGTTCGATCGAGCGCCTCGACCGCGTCGATGCTGCCGCGACCCGCGCCGAGCAGGACGAGCAGATCGTTGAGCGCGTCCTTGGGCCACGGTTCGCGTAGTTCGGGCGCGTCCTCGGACAACCGGTTGAGCGTGGTCGCCGACATCGGCAACCCGGTCTGCGCCGACGCCGCCGCGACACGCAGGATCAGCCCGGGATCACGCTGCGGGCGGGCGTCTCTGGCCAGCACCACCTCGCCGGAGTGCTCGACCACCCCCTCATCGAGTGGTCGGCGCACCGGCATGCGGCGCAGTCTGGCCAGGCCGCGCCGCGGTAACGCGTTGGCGGCCGTGCGCAGACCAACGTCGCACGAATAGCTCACCGTACGCGCCGAATCGGTCAATGTCCGGGCGAGATCGAAGCGATCGCCGATGCGCAGCGCGGCGCCGATCTCGTCGGCGTCCTGGGCGCGCAGCTGATCGCGGGCCCGGCCTGCGACGCGGTGCAGTTCGGTGCGCACGTCGAGGAGCCTGCGGTGGGCCTGTTTCAGGCCGCCGCCGGGGACCTCGGGGCCCAATCCCGGCATGGCGTCGGTCAATTGGGCGATCGAGAGCGCGTCGAGCAGCTGGATATCGCGCAGCCCGCCGCGACCGTTCTTGAGATCGGGTTCGGCGCGATGGGCGATCTCGCCGCTGCGCTGCCAGCGGGCGGTGGTCTGGGCGATCAGATCGTCGAAGCGGGACCGGATACCGGTGCGCCATTCCCGACGCACGCCGCCGATGAGCAGATTGCTGAGGTCTCGGTCGCCGACGATGTGGCGCGCCTCCAGCAGGCCGAGCGCGGCGATCATGTCGTCGGCGGCCACCCGCAGCGCCTGCGGCACGGTGCGCACGCTGTGGTCGAGCTTGATGTGGGCGTCCCAGAGCGGGTACCAGAGTTGATCGGCGACCTCCGAAACCACCTTGGGGTCGACGTCGTCGTGCAGCAGCACGAGGTCGAGATCGGAGTAGGGCAGCATCTCACGGCGTCCGAGTCCACCCACCGCGACGAGCGAGAGGCCGCTGTCGGCGGTGATGCCGAGTTCGTTGCCCTTGCTGGTGAGCCACAGTTCGAACAGATCGACCAAGGCCTCGCGCAGCGATTCCGGATCGAGCCGCGGATTGCGGGTGCCCGCTCCGTCGAGCAGTTGCGCCCTGGCCTTCACCAGGTCCGCCGCTCCGTTGTTCTGAATACCACCGTTCCGCTGTGCCACAGCCCACACCACCATTTCATGCGGGCGGCCCCGCCCCGACCGGATCAGTCTCACCGGTGGGAGCGGGGCCGCCGCTCGATCGATTTATCGTGCGTGCCCTACCGAATTACAGTGCGTCGCTTCCGCGTTCGCCGGTACGGACGCGGATGATGGTGTCCACCGGGGTCACCCACACCTTGCCGTCACCGATCTTGCCGGTGCGCGAGGCTTCGACGATCACCTCGACGACCTTCTCGACCGACGCATCGTCCACGACGACCTCGACCCGGACCTTGGGCACGAAGTCCACCGAATACTCGGCACCGCGGTAAACCTCGGTGTGGCCCTTCTGCCGGCCGTATCCCTGGACTTCGCTGACGGTCATGCCGAGCACGCCTGCCTGTTCCAGCCCGGACTTCACATCTTCGAGCGTGAACGGTTTGACGATTGCCGTAACCAGTTTCATGTTCGTCATGCCTCCTTGACGAGCGTGCGTGCCGTGCCACCCACAGCAGCGAAATCGTAAGCGGTTTCCGCGTGCTCGGACTCATCCAGGCCCGCAGACTCGGATTCTTCGCTGGCGCGCAGGCCGATCGTGAACTTGATCGCGTACGCGATGATGGCCGTGGCGACCAGCGAGTAGGCGAGAACGGCGAAGGCACCGACGGCCTGCAGCTTCAACTGCTCGACCCCACCACCGTAGAACAGTCCATCGACACCTGCGGGAGCTTCGCTGGTAGCGACGAGTCCGACGATCAGCGTGCCGACCAGACCACCGACGAGGTGGACGCCGACGACGTCGAGCGAGTCGTCGAAGCCGAAGCGGAACTTCAGGCCGACGGCCAAGGCGCACAGCGCACCGGAGACGACACCGACAGCCAGGGCGCCGACCACGTTCACCGAGGAACAGGCCGGGGTGATCGCGACCAGACCGGCGACGATGCCCGAGGCAGCACCGAGCGAGGTCGGGTGACCGTCGCGGATCTTCTCCACGAGCAGCCAGGCCATCATGGCGGCGGCGGTGGCGATCGTGGTGGTGAGGAAGGTGGCACCCGCGACACCGTTGGCGCTCAGCGCCGAACCCGCGTTGAAGCCGTACCAGCCGAACCACAGCAGACCGGCGCCGAGCATCACGAACGGCAGGTTGTGCGGGCGGAACGGCGTCTTCGGCCAGCCCTTGCGCTTGCCGAGGATCAGGCAGAGCACCAGACCGGCGGCACCGGCGTTGATGTGAACCGCGGTACCACCGGCGAAGTCGATCGCCTTGAGGTTGTTGGCGATCCAGCCGCCGTTCTCACCGGTGTAGCCGCTGAAGGCGAACACCCAGTGCGCGACGGGGAAGTAGACGACCGTGGCCCAGATTCCGGCAAATACGAGCCACGACCCGAACTTCAAGCGGTCGGCGACCGCGCCCGAGATGAGTGCGACCGTGATGATCGCGAACATGAGCTGGAAGGCGACGAACACCGAGAGCGGGATCGTGCCGAACAGCGGGATGGCGGCGGGGGCCGCGGGGTCGGTAGTCGCTAGATAGTCGCCGCCCAGGACGCCCTTGAGGCCGAAGTACTGGAGCGGGTCACCGACCAGCTTGCCCTTGTCCTCGCCGAACGCCATCGAGAAGCCGTATAGACACCACAGGATGGTGATCAGGCCCATCGCGGAGACGCTCATCATGATCATGTTCAGCACGTTCTTGCCACGGACCATACCGCCGTAGAAGAACGCCAGACCCGGCGTCATCAACAGCACGAGGGCCGCTGACGCCAGCATCCAGGCGGTGTCACCGGCGTCCGGTGCGCCGATCAGTGGAAATGCCACCTTGTGTTCCTCCTCATCTCGGGCCCTGCCGATGACGGCAAAAGGACCTGTACAGAAGGGTCGCCACTCGGTGTTTCATCCGTTGAGCTGTGGTGTTTCACCTGAGTGAACGGATAGCGCTGTTGTGTTGCATCCACGTTTCGCGTGGTTGGCACGAGCCTGTCAGCTCACGGTGAGGTTGGTACGGATGTGCGATTCGCCGCGAGTTCGCGCGGCGATTCCCCACACCACCGCTGTCCGGAAACAGTGATGTCAGCCCAGGAAAACAGCGATGCCCGCCCGATCGCTGGATCGGACGGGCATCGGCGGGACCGTTACGCGGTACCCCCGAGCAGCGCGTCGACGAACGCGCCCGGCTCGAACGGCGCCAGGTCGTCGGCGCCCTCGCCGAGGCCGACGAGTTTCACCGGCACACCGAGTTCGTGCTGCACCTGGAACACGATGCCGCCCTTGGCGGTGCCGTCGAGCTTGGTGAGCACCACGCCGGTGATGTCGACGACGTCGGCGAACACCCGGGCCTGCATCAAGCCGTTCTGGCCGACGGTCGCGTCGAGGACCAACAGCACCTCGTCGACCTCGCCCTTCTTCTCCACGACCCGCTTCACCTTGCCCAGCTCGTCCATCAGGCCGGTCTTGGTGTGCAGGCGGCCCGCGGTGTCGACGAGGACCGCGTCGACACCGCGGTCGATACCCGCGGTGACCGCGTCGAAGGCGACAGCGGCCGGGTCGGCGGCCTCTTTACCGCGTACGGTCTCGGCGCCCACCCGTTCGCCCCAGGTCTGCAGCTGATCGGCGGCGGCGGCGCGGAAGGTGTCGGCGGCGCCGAGCAGTACCCGGCGGCCGTCGGCGACGAGCACGCGGGCCAGTTTGCCGGTGGTGGTGGTCTTGCCGGTGCCGTTGACGCCGACGACGAGCAGGATCGCGGGCTTGTCGCCGTGCGGAAGGGCGTGGATGGAACGGTCGAGCTCGGGACGCAGCGCCTCGATGAGCACATCGCGCAGGGCGGCACGAGCCTGTTCGGGAGTGCGCACGCTGCGCGAGGCCATCTCCTCGCGCAGGCGTTCGACGATCTTGGCGGTGCTCGCGGTGCCGATATCGGCCAGCACCAGGGTGTCTTCGATCTCCTCCCAGGAGTCCTCGTCGAGGTCGCCGCCGCCGAGCAGGCCGAGCAGGCTCTTGCCGACCGCGTTCTGGGAACGGGCCAGGCGACCGCGCAGCCGGACGAGGCGGCCGGTGGTGGGGTCGATCTCGTCGATCGCGGTGGTGGCGCCGACTTCGGCCGGGGTGGTCTCGGCCGGAGCCGGTGCGGGCTCGGTGGTCGGTGCGGCGGGAGCCTCGGTCGAGGACGTATCCGCGGGCTCGACTTCGGTAACAACCGGGTCGGACGGCGCGGTCTTCGCGGGGGCCGTGTCCGCGGGCGCGGTCTCGGTGCCGGGCTCAGCCGGTGCGACCGTGTCGAGGGCGGACGCGTCGTCGGGGACGACCACGGTCTCGTCGACGGCGACATCGCCCTCGGGCAGCGGAACATCGGTGATCCCGCGGCGCGGGGCGTCGCGCGGGATCGCGGCGTCGTCGCCGACGTGCGGTTGACCATCGGTATCAGTGCGTTCAGGGACGGGTTCGGGTTTCGGCACGGTCGCCGTCGAGCCGCCCTGGCTGAAGCTGAATCCACCGGACGCGGTGTAACCACCGGAGCGGTCCGTCAACTCCTTGTCCGGCTCGGGCGGGGCCAGCGAAATCTGGCGTCGCTTGTACAGGACGAAACCCGCGACGAGCGCCACCAACAGGACGGCGGCGATCGCGGCGATCAGGATCCACGCTTGCGAACTCACCCGGCGAGTCTATTCGGGCGGGGAGTTGCCGCACGTCGGCGGCGTCTGCGCGGCAGGTCGGCGAGCCGTAGCCGGGCGCGTCGCGGCGTGGCGGAAATACTACAGATTCGTTGTCCTGCGGAACTTCTGGCGGTTGCCCCATAGGATCGGCGGAGTGACCGATCGAAACGTGCTCGGGGGGCCGCTGGAAGAGTGCGGCACCGATCCTCTCACGGGCTTCTACCGGGACGGCTGCTGCAGCACCGGTCCGGAGGATCTCGGCAGCCACACCGTGTGCACCGTCGTGACGGCGGAATTCCTGGAGCATCAGGCCTCCATCGGCAACGACCTCAGCACCCCGCGCCCAGAGAACAACTTCCCCGGCCTGCAACCGGGCGACCGCTGGTGCGTGGTGGCGGTCCGCTGGTTGCACGCCCACGAGGACGGCGTGGCCGCACCCGTGGTGCTGGCCGCGACCCATGAGAACGCGCTGGAGGTCATCTCCATGGACATCCTGCGCAAATACGCCGTAGACGTCCCCGACGACGTCAGCGACCTGCTGTAAGGGCTCGCGACCCGTTGCGGAGGCGGTGGGCCTTCTGGCGGCAGGCCGGGGAGCAGTAGCGGGCCGGTCGGCCGGTGGCCGGTCTCCGAACGGGCGAGCCGCAGACGACGCAGGGTGCCGAGGTTTCGTTACCTTCCGCCGTTTCGTTACGGTCGGCCGCCGGGCGTTCCGTTACGACTGACGGATGGGCGCGCAGGGCGTCGAGGATGAGCGCGACGGCCGGTGCGAGCGGGTCCGCTGCGCGTCGATGTCGTTGGATCGCAACGCATCCGGTGAAGATGTCCAGCACATCGGTGACGACCACGTCGCGCCGGACCGCACCCTGACGTTGCGCCGAGGCCAGCAGCGCGCCCAGTGCGCGATGGAAGCGGTTGCCCGCCCCGCGTAGCAGGGCACGAGGCCAGCCGTCGTCGGATTGCACCAGGTCACAGAGGTCCTTGTTGCCGGGTGTGGTCACGATGACGTGGGTGCACAGGGCGAAGAAGGCCGCGCCCGGATCCGGATCGGTGAGGTGGTCGGCGGCCAGCGCCGCCAGCCGGTCGACGCGCTGTTGCATAACCGCTTCCAGCAGATCGGTTTTCGTGGGGAAATGCCGGTGGACGGTGCCCGCGCCGACACCGGCGCGGCGGGCCACCTCGGCCAGCGAGACGGTGGCGCCGCGTTCGGCGAGCGCACGCTGCGCGGCAGCCAGGATCAGCGCGCGATTGCGGCGCGCGTCGGATCGGATCGCCGGTTCCACGCCGTGCTCGACCGTCATTTCGTTACGCCTTCCCTGCACCGGACCTGGCCAACCGGGTGTGACCACCCGTACCGTCCGGAATACGGGTCGACCGACCCGATTGTAGGCACACGATCGATCACGAAACGGAGCTCCTCCGCAATGACGTCAGCACTTCCCGTTCTGATCACCGGCGCGACAGGCAAGCAGGGTGGCGCGACCGCCTACCGATTGCTCACCGAAGGCCGGCCGGTTCGCGCGTTGGTGCGCGACCCCGGCTCCCCCGCCGCCCGCGCACTGGCCGATGCCGGCGCCGAACTGACGGTCGGCGACTTCGACGACGCGGCCTCCCTGCGAGTGGCGGTGACCGGAACCCGAGCCGTATTTCTCGTTCCCCCAGCCGATTACCGCGTCAAGGGCTGGGGTGAGGACACCGAGGCCCGCCGCGGTATCGCCCTGATCGACGCGGCCCGCGCCGCCGGTGTCGAACAGATCGTGTTCACCGGCGTCGCGACCATGGGCGATGCGAAATCATGGGGTCAGCAGGGCAAACGCCGGATCGAAGAGGCGCTGGCTTCGTCGGGTCTGCGCTACACCGTGTTGCGCCCGGTGCGGTTCATGGAGAACTACCTGCTGCACGGCTCCCCTGTCGACGGTATCCGCGACGGCGGCGAACACCCGCACCTGTTCCCCGCCGATCGCCCGCTCCAGATGATCGCGATCGATGACATCGCCGCGTTCGCCGCCCTGGCCTTCGCCGACCCCGCGGGCTGGCACGCCCGCATCCTCGAACTCGCGGGCGACGCCATCACTCCGGTCGACGCGGCCGCCATCATCGGCGCCGCGATCGGCCGCCCCGTCCACTACCGCGAGGTCACCGAGGAGGAAGCCGACGCGATCGGCCCCCAACTCGGCAACACCTGGCGCCTGATCCGCGAGACCGGCGGCTGGCACGCCGACCTGCCCGCCTTGCGCGCGCTGCACCCAGAGTTGACCTCCCTGCGGGATTGGCTTGCCCGCGGCGGCTCTGAGCGGATCATCGACCGGATCGACACCACGGCTCCGGCGACCCGGTTCGGCTGAGACCGTCCAGCCGCGCGAGCACCGACCTCAGGCCGAAGCCGAGACCGGGTCGGGGTCGGGGACCTCGGCTCGGTTCAGCCGCTGGGAGATGACCTGGGTGATGCCGTCGCCGCGCATGCTCACGCCGTAGAGGGCGTCGGCGATCTCCATGGTGGGCTTCTGGTGGGTGATGACGATCAGCTGGCTCTTCTCCCGCAGCTGCTCGAACAGGCCGATGAGACGGCGCAGGTTGGTGTCGTCCAGGGCCGCCTCGACCTCGTCCATCACATAGAACGGGGAGGGGCGAGCGCGGAAGATGGCGACCAGCAACGCGACAGCGGTGAGCGACTTCTCACCGCCGGAGAGCAGCGAGAGGCGCTTCACCTTCTTGCCGGGCGGGCGCGCCTCGACCTCGATGCCCGTGGTGAGCATGTCCGACGGGTCGGTGAGCACCAGCCTGCCCTCGCCGCCGGGGAACAGCTTCCCGAAGACGCCGACGAATTCGCGTTCCACATCGGCGTAGGCCTCGGTGAACACCTGGAGGATCCGGGCGTCGACTTCGGCGACCACGTCGAGCAGGTCTTTGCGCGCGTTCTTGACGTCCTCCAGCTGGGTGGCCAGAAAGGTATAGCGCTCCTCCAAGGCCGCGAACTCCTCCAGCGCAAGGGGATTCACCTTGCCGAGGGTGGTGAGGTCCTTCTCGGCGCGTTTGGCGCGGCGCTCCTGGGTCGGCCGATCGTAGGGCATCGGCTGCGGTGCGCTGACCTGCTCGCCGCGCTCCTTGGCCTCCTCGTACTCGTGCAGCTCCAGCGCCGAGGGCGGCAACGGCACCTCCGGCCCGTATTCGGCGACGAGGTCGGCGAGCGCGATGCCGAATTGTTCGGAGATCGTCGTCTCCAGCTGTTCGATGCGCAGTGCCGCTTGGGCTTTGGCGACTTCGTCGCGGTGCACGGCGTCGGTGAGCTGGGTCAGCTGAGTGTTCAGCGCACGGGCGCGTTCCTTCACCTGTTCCAGCGCGGCCGCGCATTCGCCACGGCGACGGACCAATTCGTCACGCCGTGCCGCGGCGGCGGCCACGACCTGCTCGAGTTCGTTCTTGATCTCGGTACCCGATGCGGCGACGGCCGCGGCGACCGCGGCAGCCTGGCGCCGAGCGGCCTGCGCGCGTTCGGCGCGAGCCCTGGCCTCCCGCTCCCCACGGGCCGCTCTGCGCAGCGAATCCGCTTTGCCGCGAACAGATTCCGCGCGCTCCTCCGAAGTACGCACCGACAGCCGGGCCTCGACCTCCATGGTCCGGGCCTCGGCGAGCGCGGCGGCGGCTTCCTCACGGGCATAGCCCGCGGTCTCGGTGCTCGCGGCGCCGTAGCTGTCGTCGCTGCCGTCGTGTTCGATCTCGGCGTGCCGCAGCCGGTCCTCGAGTTCGGCGAGCGAGGCGAGCGACTTCTCCCGCGCCGCTTCGGCTTCCGCGCGCTGGGTGGCCAGCCGCTCGCCTTCGGTCTGTGCCGCGCGAGCGTTCTGCCCGACCCGGGCGAGCCGGTCGTAGATCGCCAGCAGCGCCTGATCGGATTCGTGCAGCGCCATCAGCGCGTGGTCGGCGGCATCCTTGCGGTCGGTCTGTTCGGCCAGCGCGCCGGCCAGCGCGGCCTCCAGCTCCTCGGCCCGCCGTTGCGCGGCCGCCAATTCGGCGGTGGCAGTGTCGATATCGGCCTGGACCTCGAGCTGGCTGGGCATCCGTTCCGAACCGCCGACGATCCAGCCCGCACCGGCCAGATCCCCGTCACGGGTGACCACCCGCAGTTCCGGGCGCAGGGCGACGAGCTCGGTGGCGGTCGCCAGATCGTCGACGACCACCACGTCGGCGGTGAGCGCGGCCAGCGCGGGTCGCACCTGCTCGTCGCCTTCGAGCACGTCGGCGAGCCACTGCGCACCGGCGGGCAACGCGGAACGCTCGGCCGATAACGCCGCGTCGGTGGCGAAGACGAACGCCACCCGGCCACCGTCACCGCTGCGCAATTCCCGCACCGCCGAGTCGGCGGTGATGGCGGTATCGGCGGTGATGGCATCGGCGAGCGGACCGAGCAGTGCGGCCACAGCGGCCTCGAACCCGGACTGCACGCGTAGCAGGCCCGACAGCCGTCCGCCGAGCCCGCCCACGCCGTGTTCGAGTAGCCAGGCCGCGCCGTCCTTGCGGGCCAGGTTCATGCCGAGCGCTTCGATACGGGCACCGAGCCGGGCGACCAGCTTGCTCGCCTCCCGGTCGAGTTCCCGCAGTTCCCGCACGCGCTCGTCGGCCAGTTCCTGGGCGGCGACGGCGTGTTCGTGCTGGGCGTCCAGACCCTTCTCGCCCGCGTCGAGTTCGCCGAGTTCGTCCTGCACCGAGTCGTATTCGACCTGCGCGGTCTCACCACGGTGCCGGGCGTCGGCGATGGCAACGGACAGGCGCGCGATCTCGGCGTCCACGGACTGGGCACGGGTGCGCAAGGTGTCGACCTGGCCGGACAGCCGGGCCAGCCCCTCCCGCCGGTCGGCGATCGCGCGCACGGCCGCCAGGTGCGCCTGCTCGGCCGCCTTGGCGGCGTGTTCCCGCTCGGCGAGGGCTTCGCGGGCGGCTTCGAGGGTCTCGGTGGCCATCTCCACCGCGTACCGCAGTTCGGCCTCTTCGGCTTCGATCCGGTCGGCCTCGGCCTCGAGCTGGTCCGGGTCGCGTCCGGTGCCGACCGGCGCCTCGGTGTGCAGGTGCCGGGCCCGGTCGCTGGCGATGCGGATGGTGGCGTTGACCCGTTCGGTCAGCGCCGAGAGCTGGAACCAGGTCTGCGCGGCGGCCTCGGCGCTGGGACTCAGCCGCGACAGCTGGAACTCCTGCTGTGCCAGTGCGGCGTTGGCGGCGTCGAGTTCGGTCTGCACGTTGATCTGCTGTTCGCGGGCGTAGGCCTCTTTGCTGAGCTGGGATTCCAGCTCGCCGCGGCGGGTGACCAGGTCGTCGGCGGCCAGTCGCAACCGGGCATCGCGCAGGTCGGCCTGCACGGTCTGCGCGCGGCGGGCGACCTCGGCCTGGCGGCTGAGCGGCTTGAGCTGGCGGCGCAGTTCGGTGGTGAGGTCGGTGAGCCGGGCGAGGTTGGCCTGCATCGCGTCGAGCTTGCGGACCGCCTTCTCCTTGCGCCTGCGGTGCTTGAGCACGCCCGCGGCCTCTTCGACGAACGCGCGCCGATCCTCCGGCCGCGATTCCAGGATCGCCGACAGCCTGCCCTGACCCACGATGACGTGCATCTCGCGCCCGATACCGGAGTCCGACAGCAGTTCCTGCACATCCATCAGCCGGCACGTGCTGCCGTTGATCTCGTACTCGCCCGCGCCGTCGCGGAACATCCGCCGGGTGATCGACACCTCGGCGTAGTCGATGGGCAGTGCGCCGTCGGAGTTGTCGATGGTCAGTGTCACCTCGGCGCGCCCGAGCGGAGCCCGCCCGACCGTCCCGGCGAAGATGACGTCCTGCATCTTCCCGCCCCGCAACGCTTTGGCACCCTGCTCGCCCATCACCCAGGACAGCGCGTCCACGACATTGGATTTGCCGGACCCGTTCGGCCCGACTACGCAGGTGATGCCCGGTTCGAAGCGCAAAGTGGTCGCAGACGCGAAGGACTTGAACCCCTTCAACGTCAAGCTCTTCAAATGCAAGAGAACTCGTCCGCCTCTCCGCGAATCAGGCCAGACCTAGGTGCGTGCAGGCATCGCACGCGGCCAGCGGTGATGGGGGTGACTCGGGCAGCCGGTTCCCGACGAGTTACCCATGTGCTCGCGAAAGCCTAGCGGACGTAGCGGCAAGTTTGCGGTCAGTGCGGATTGATGTGCTTCATCTGCTTCTGAAGTTGACGCAAGTGGGTCTGGGTGCCGGGAGTCGCTTCCCAGCCGGTGATCACGCGGAAGACCAGGACCGCGCCCCACGGGCCGATCACCCACATCGGCCAGAAGTAGGTGAGCTCGCCCGCGGTCAAGGAGATCAGACCCCAGATGACCAGCACGATCACGCTGACGCCGAGCCAGCTGCCCGCCTCGATGCGCTGCCAGATCGGGAACCGTGTACCGGGCTTGCGTTCGACCGGTACGTCCGCTTGCTGCTGTTTCGTCAGCGCGGGCAGGTCGGACAGGACGACGGCGAGTTCGTCGCGCGTGGTGGTCGCGTAGACCTTGGCCACGCGCAGATCGTATTCGCCCAGGTCGAGCCTGCCGTCGGCTAGATGTGTGCCCAGCTGGGCGACGATCGCGTTGCGTTCGGCGTCGGACGCGCGCGTACCCGGGGTGATATCCATGCCGACGTCCTCTCGGTCACATCCACGGTGGAGTGCTGGTTTCCAGCGTCCACCCTCCACAGTGCGATGTCAACCGATCACCCTCGTTCAGAGAATGGCGAAGGCCACCACGAGACCCAGCGCGAAGTGCGCGGCGGCGACGACGAGAACCTCGGGGGTGTAGGTCTCGGCGTGCAGCGTGCGGCCGATGTCGATGCCGGTGACCTTCTCGATCACCCGTACCGAGATCACCTGCGCGATGATGCCGACCAGGCCGTAGATGATCGCCGCGATCAGACCTTCCGACAGCTTGCCGCTGCCGCCGGTGGCCAGCACCGCGAACACGACGATGAACGCCATGCTGATCATCCCGGCCGCCGAGACGATGATCGCGTTCGGCTTACCCGCCACCACCAGGTCGCGCAGCTTGCCGGGCGTGGTCAGGTCGATGGCGAAGAAGCCGATCAGCATGAGGGCGAGGCCGATCAGGCAGTACAGGATGATGGCGCCGACGCCTTCACCGAGCGCACTCCAATAACCCGATTCCAGGGCGAGGGCGGTCATCGTGGTCCTTTCGAACAATGTTGTGAGGTCAGGTGTCAGTCGACGATGCGGTGCGGCACGAACGCGGCGCCGTCATCGGTGATCAGGCCGGCGGTCTCCCGAATGCCCAGCCCCGCCGCGGTGTCACCCACGACCCAGGCGCCGAGCACCGGGCGCATCCCGTCGAATTCCGGTAGCGGGTCGAGCAATTGGTAGACGAAACCCTCGGCGCCGTAGACGCCGCCGGTCGCGGTCTCCATGCCGGGACCGACGATGGTCATGTTCGCGCCCTCGCGGCCGAGCTTGGGTTTGCGAATGTATTCGGTGAGCTCGTGCGGGCTGTCCAGGTAGGCGGGCAACAGATTGGGATGACCCGGATACATCTCCCACAGGATCGCCAGGATCGCCTTGTTGCTCAGCAGCGTGGTCCACAGCGGTTCGATCCACGCGGTCGCGGGCAGGCTGCCGACCACGCGCTTGCCGAAGTCGTCGTCGAGGATCCACTCCCACGGATACAGCTTGAAAATCGCCTCGATCGGCGCCTCGGCCAGATCGACGAACCGGTTCAGCTCGGTGTCGAAACCGACTTCCTCGATCGGCAGCGCGACCGTGTCGAACCCGGCTTCGGCCGCCGTCTCCTGCATGTAGGCGGTGGTGACGTTGTCCTCGCCGGTCGCGTCGGCGCCCGACCAGGTGAAGTGCAGTTCGGTACCGGGCAGCACGCCGCGCAGTTCGGTCCAGCGCTCCACCAGTTTCTCGTGCAGCGAATTCCATTGGTCGCCACCGGGATACACCTGCTGCAACCAGTGCCACTGGATGATCGCGGCCTCGAGCAGCGAGGTGGGGGTGTCGGCGTTGTATTCCAGCAGCTTGGCCGGGCGGCGCGCGTCGTAGCGCAGGTCGAAGCGGCCGTACACGTAAGGGTCACTGCGACGCCATGATTCGGCGATCGGGCCCCACGTCCATTCCGGCAGACCGAAATCGGCGAAGCGCTCGGTGAGGACCACGTGCTCGACGGCGTGCAGACACATCGATTGCAGCAGTTCCACATCGGCTTCCAGCGCGAGGATCTCGTCCATCGAGAACTCGTAGTGCACCGACTCGTCCCAGTACGGGCGCGGCTGACCGCTGGCATCGCGCCCCGGCGCGCCGTAGACGAGGCCCTGCTTCTCCACGATCTGCTGCCAGTCCTGGCGTGGTGTGCTCTTGGTGCGCCGCATCTACGACCCACTCCCCCCGGTCGACTTGCTGCCGAGTCCGCCGCGTTGCACCGTGGTGCCGCTCTTGGTCGTGATCTGGGCATTGCGCGGTTTCACCGAGGTGCCGCCGGTGGGTGGCTTGCCGATCGTCGGTGTGCCGCCGTAGTGGTAGCGGTACTGCGGCCAGCCCAGAATCAGCAGTCCGGCGCCGTGACCGCCGGAGCCCTCACTGCGGAAATTGGTCTTGCCGTCGCCGCAGTTGTCGTCGGGGACAACGACTTCCTGCCCGTTCTGGTCGATCTGCACGCACGAGGCCGTGACCTGGTCGGGTGCGGTGATCGCCCGGTAGGCGAGGTAACCGCCACCGACCAGCGCGGCGACGCCCACGATGGCGACACCGCCGATCATCACGCGTTTACGGTTGCGCCGCTTCTCCTCGGCCGCCGCGACCGCTGCCCGCTCGGCCTCTTCGGCCTGCCTGCGGGCCTTGTCCCTGGCGCGCGCCTCACCGACAGTGGGTGGACGTGGCTGGGTGACGCCGGGTTCCTGCCGTGACATCCGGCCGGGTTGCGGTTGGCCGACAGGATGCCCGCCCCCGCCGAACACCGGGTCCGCTGGCGTCGCACCGGCATTCGGATCGGACGGTGCCGAACCCGGGTCCGGCGGGGTCCAGCCCGCGCCGGAGTCGGGCGGGGTCCACGGCGATCTCTCGGGCTCGCCGTTCGAGGGTTGTTCCGGTCGATCGGGCGGACCAGGGTTCTGTGTGCTCACCGCTGCCGCCCCCTAGCCCCCGAAGTCACCACTAGCGCTCCTCGAATCCCGTCATGTCGCCCCGCACGGGCTCCCAGCTTTCCACAACCAGGTCTACCCGCCCAGGAGCACGCCCGGACAGACCATGTGTCACGTGCCCGACAGCGTGCGAGCTCTCGGGCGCTTCGCCGGACCGTAGCAGTTCCAGCAATTTCTCGCCCGCCGTTCGTGGCCCTTCGGCGACAACGTGGACGCGACCGTCGCTGTGGTTGCGCGCGTAGCCGACCAGGCCGAGTTCCAGTGCGCGCGACCGCGTCCACCACCGGAATCCCACGCCCTGCACGTACCCGTGCACCCACGCGCTCAGCCGAACCGGCTCCTCGCTCATGCGTCGATGTTGAAGGTCAGCGTCACCTTCGTGCCCGCTTTGAGCGTGCGGCCCACGGTGCACACCTTGTCGACAGCACGCTGCACGGTGACCAGTAGTCGTTCGCGGGCGGCCTCGTCGAGTTCGGACAGGTCGAGTTCGAGGACCTCGTCGAGCTGCGGGTAGAGCTCGTTCTCGCGGTCGGCATCGCCCGAGACGCGGATGGTGGCGTCGAACTCGTCGCCGAGGCGACGCGACAACGGCAAGTCGGAGCTGAGCCCGGTGCAGCCCGCGAGCGCGATCTTCAGCAACTCACCCGGGGTGAAGGCGCCCGGCACGCCCTGGGAGGCGATCAACACCTCGGCGCCACGGTTGCTGCGCCCGGTGTAGGCGCGGGTTCCGGTGCGCTCGACCCACAGTTCGGTGGGGGCGTTGGTCACGGGTGCGATCTGCTCAGCCATGCCTTGATCCTGCCATTCGCTCGACGACGATCCACGCCTGGGAACGTCCACGCCACTCCCGGCATTCCGGTCACGTGACCGGGCGCACGCTCATTCCTGGAAGCGGTACCCCATCCCCGCCTCGGTGAGCAGATGGCGCGGGTTGGCCGGATCGTCTTCGAGTTTGCGCCGCAACTGCGCGAGGTAGACCCGCAGGTAATGGGTCTCGGTGGCATAGGCCGGACCCCACACCTCGCGCAGTAGTTCCTTGCGCCCCACCAGTTTTCCGCGATTGCGCACCAGCATCTCGAGCATCCCCCACTCGGTGGGCGTCAGGTGCACCGGCACACCCTGCTTGGTGACCTTCTTGGCGACGAGGTCGACGGTGAACGAGTCGGTGACCACGATCGGGTCGCCCGCATCGGTCGCGCTGGCACCACGACGCACCGCCGCGCGCAGCCGGGCCAGCAGTTCGTCCATCCCGAACGGCTTGGTCACGTAGTCGTCGGCGCCGGCATCGAGCGCCTCGACCTTGTCGGCCGAATCGGTGCGCGCCGACAGCACGAGCACCGGTGCGGGCGACCACCCACGCAGTCCGGCCAGCACCTCGATCCCGTCCATGTCGGGCAGACCGAGGTCGAGTATGACGACGTCGGGGTGCTTTTCGGCCGCCACCCGTAAGGCGGCGGCGCCGTTTCCCGCGGTCAGGACCTCGTACCCGCGCACCGACAAATTGATCCGCAAGGCGCGGACGATCTGTGGCTCGTCATCGACGACGAGCACTTTGACCGGGGGATGCGCTGCCCCACCTCCCCGCGTCTTCGGATCGGCCTCCTGCGCGTGGTCGTCCACCGCCGGCGGCCGGCGGACCGGTTCGCCCGTCCCCGATGAGTTGCCCATGTGCTCACTTTCCTCGGGAGTCGACGTGTGCCGGCGCCGCGGGTGTGCCGGACGGCAGATCGACGAGCATCGTGAGCCCACCTCCCGGGGTCGGCTCGGCGTGGACGGTGCCGCTCATTGCTTCGACGAAGCCGCGGACCACGGACAGGCCGAGGCCGACGCCGGTGGTGTTGTCGCGGTCGCCGAGGCGCTGGAAGGGTTCGAACAGTTGCTCTTCGGTGCCGGACGGGACGCCGGGGCCGACGTCGACAACCGCGATCGACACCCGGTCACCGTCGTGCTCGGCGGTCACCCGCACGGGCGACTCGCGACCGGAATGGCGCAGGGCGTTATCGATCAGGTTGGCCAGGACGCGTTCGAGCAGACCGCTGTCGGCGAGCACCGAAACCTCATCGACCTCGACCTTCACCCGGTCCATCGCCGCGCGGCGCAGGCCACGGGTGCCCATGCCGACGCTCACCAGCGCGCGATGCACCGCCTCGTCCATGTACACCTGTCGCAACTGCGGCGTGACGACGCCGACCGCCAGTCGCGAGGAGTCGAGCAGATTGCCCACCAGCGCGGTCAGCTGGTCGACGGATTCCTCGATCGCCTCCAGCAGTTCGCCGGTGTCCTCCGCCGAGAATTCGATGTCGTCGCTGCGCAGGCTGGACACGGCCGCTTTCGCGCCTGCCAGGGGCGTGCGCAGATCGTGGCTGACCGCCGACAACAGCGCACGGCGCAGCCGGTCGGCTTCCAGCAGCGCCGCCGCCGCGCTGGCTTCCTCCGCCAATCGGGCCTGGCGCACCAGCCCGACCGCCTGATTGGCGACCGCGTTGAGCACCGGCCGATCGGAGGAGTCGATCGACCGACCGGCGAGCAGCAGGTGGCTCTGCGCGTCACCGGCTTCGATGACGGTCTCGGCATCGGAGGGACGTGTCGGTGGTTCGGGGCCGACCGCGGCGACGATCCGGTCGCCGCACTGCACACTCACCGCGCGCTGGCCGTAGGTTTCGCGGACTTGCTCGAGCAGGTTGTTCAGGTCGGCGCCGTGCAGCACGGATCCGGCGAACATCGTCAGCAGCTCGGCTTCCCGGGATGCCTTGCGCGCCTGCAGCGTTCGCTTCGCCGCGACATCGACCAGCGCCGCCACGGCCACCGCGACGATGAGCAGCACGACCACGGTGACGAAGTTGTCCGGCTCGGCGATGGTGAAGCTGAAGCGCGGGTCGGTGAAGTACCAGTTGAGCAGCAACCCCGACAGCAGCGCCGACAGACCGGCGGGAACGATACCGCCGAACAACGCGACCGCGACCACGCCGACGAAGAACATGGCGCTGAGCCCGCCCAGCTGCAACCACCCGTCGAGGAATACCGCGCAGATCGCGCTCACCAGCACCGGCACGATCACCGCCGCGGGCCACGCGCTCACCGGCCGCCTCGGACGCAGCCAATGCCTGCGCACCCCGCGATTGGCCTCCTCGTGCGTCACCATGTGCACGTCGATCTTGCCCGAGCGCTGCACCACGGCGGAGCCGATGCCCTCATCGAGCATCCGCGCCCAGCGCGAACGCCGCGAAGTGCCGAGTACCAGCTGGGTGGCATTGACCTCTCGCGCGAATTCCAGCAACGCGGTGGGCACGTCGTCGCCGGTCACGGTGTGCAGCGAGGCGTCGAGACCGGCGGCGAGATCGCGCAGCTTGGTCATCCGTTCGGTCGACACCCCGACCAGCCCGTCGCCGCGCACCACATGCAACACGACCAGATCGGCACTGGACTTGGACGCGATCCGCCCGGCCCGGCGCACCACCGTCTCCGACTCGGGACCACCGGTGACCGCGACGACGACGCGCTCACGCGCCTCCCAGAGCTCGGTGATCTTGTGGTCGGCCCGGTACCGGGCCAGCGCCGCGTCGACCTGGTCGGCCAGCCACAACAGCGCGAGTTCGCGCAGTGCGGTGAGATTGCCGGGGCGGAAGTAATTGCGCAGCGCCGCGTCGACCTTGTCGGCGGCGTAGACATTCCCGTGAGAAAGCCTGCGCCGCAACGCTTCCGGTGTCAGGTCGACCAGTTCCACCTGATCGGCGCCGCGCACCACCGCGTCGGGCACGGTCTCCCGCTGCTCGATCCCGGTGATCTGCTGGACCACATCGTTGAGGCTCTCGAGGTGCTGCACGTTCACCGTGGAGATCACGTCGATACCCGCGGCCAGGAGTTGCTCCACGTCCTGCCAACGCTTCTCGTGCACGCTGCCCGGTGCGTTCGTATGCGCCAGTTCGTCGACCAGCACCACCGCGGGCTTGCGCGTGAGTACCGCATCGACATCGAGTTCGGGCAGCTCGGTCCCGCGATAGGAGACCGTCTTGGTCGGGATCTGCTCGATGCCGTCCAGAAGTTCGGCGGTCTTCTTGCGCCCGTGCGTCTCCACGACGGCCGCCACCACATCACGGCCACGTTCGGACCGCCGATGCGCTTCGCCGAGCATGGCGTAGGTCTTGCCCACGCCCGGCGCCGCACCGAGGTAGATGCGCAGTTGTCCGCGTTTCACCGGTCCATCATCGCGTGTCGACGCGCCGGAGCCGACGTGCGCACCGGCAACACACCGACGCTCACCATCGGTGCGTGCGAGGTGTTCAGCCGACCGAGCATCCGGATCAACAGCAGCGATCCGGCAAAACCGAAAATCACCGCAAGGGTCACTACCGACACCGCGATCTCACTTTCCGTGCACCAGGGACCGCCGGCGCCATTCGCCGACCGGTGCCCACTTTCTACCGCCCGAACAGGCGCGTGATCTCGATCTTTACGGTGTGTTGACAGCTATCGCGCCTGCTTTGACGGCATCCTCACACCCATCGGCAGCGTCAACGTTGCGCAAAGGCCGGGCCCCGAGGCGCTAAGGAGTCGTAAGGAAGCCACGCCGAGCCGCGATCCGGCGTTTCACTCACCTAGGTGCTCCACCTCGGAGCACAAGGAGGTTGGAAATGTCTGTCGTGGTGTTCACGGTGCTCACCGTGGCGATCTTCGCGCTGCTGGGCTTGATCCAGCGAGGGGTGGAGAAGCTGTGATCGCGAACCTTGTAGGTCTCGCGCTGGCTGCCGGAGTCGCCGTCTTCATGGTCGCGGCGCTGCTCTTCCCCGAGAGGTTCTAGGTGAACACGACTACTGCGGGGATCGTCTTCGTGGCGGCCCTGGTTCTCGCGCTCGCCCTGGTCCATGTGCCGCTGGGCGACTACATGTACCGGGTCTACAGCAGCGACAAATACTCCCGCGCCGAGCGGCTGATCTTCCGCGCCATCGGCGCGAAGCCCGAGGTCGAGCAGACGTGGCCCGTCTATGCCCGCAGCGTGCTGGCGTTCTCGGCGGTCAGCGTGCTGTTCCTGTTCTTCTTCCAGCTGGTGCAGGGCGCGCTGCCGCTGCACCTCGACGATCCCGGCACCGAGATGACCCCCGCGCTCGCGTGGAACACCGCGGTCAGCTTCGTCACCAACACCAACTGGCAGAACTATTCCGGTGAGTCCACCCAGGGTCACCTGGTGCAGATGGCCGGTCTCGCGGTGCAGAACTTCGTCTCCGCGGCCGTCGGCATGGCGGTGGCGGTGGCGCTGGTGCGTGGCTTCGCCCGTCGCCACACCGGCGACCTCGGCAACTTCTGGGTCGACCTGGTGCGCGGCACCCTGCGCATTCTGCTTCCGCTGGCGTTCGTGTTCGCGATCGTGCTGGTCGCGGGCGGCGTCATCCAGAACTTCCACCTCCACGATCAGGTCGCGCAGACCATCGGCGGCGCCGAACAGACCATCACCGGCGGTCCGGTGGCCAGCCAGGAGGTCATCAAGGAACTCGGCACCAACGGCGGCGGCTTCTACAACGCGAACTCCGCGCACCCGTTCGAGAACCCGAGCACCTGGACGAACTTCCTCGAGATCTTCCTGCTGATGGTGATCGCGTTCTCGCTGCCGCGCACCTTCGGCCGGATGGTCGGTTCCACCAAGCAGGGCTACGCGATCGTGGCGGTGATGGGCACGATCGCCCTGGCCAGCATCTCGCTGACCAACCTGTTCCAGCTCCAGCACCACGGCACGGTGCCGACCGCGATCGGCGCCTCCATGGAAGGCGTGGAAACCCGTTTCGGCGTCGCCGATTCGGCCACCTTCGCCGGTGCGACCACCCTCACCTCGACCGGCGCGGTGAACTCGTTCCACGATTCCTACACCAGCCTCGGCGGCATGATGACGATGTTCAACATGCAGCTGGGCGAGGTCGCGCCCGGCGGTGTCGGGTCCGGTCTCTACGGCATGTTGATCCTCGCCGTGATCACGGTGTTCGTCGCGGGCCTGATGGTCGGACGTACCCCGGAATACCTGGGCAAGAAGATCACCCCGCGCGAGATCAAGCTGGCGGCAACGTATTTCCTGGTGAGTCCGCTGATCGTCCTGGTCGGCACGGCGGTGGCCATGGCCTTGCCGGGACAACGAGCGAGCATGCTCAACGGCGGGCCACACGGCATGTCGGAGGTGTTGTACGCCTTCACCTCCGCGGCCAACAACAACGGTTCCGCCTTCGCCGGTCTCACCGGCAACACCGAGTGGTACAACACCGCACTCGGCCTCGCGATGCTGTTCGGCCGATTCCTGCCGATCATCATCGTGCTGGCACTCGCGGGTTCGCTGGCCCAGCAGGGCACCACCCCCGCGTCGATCGGCACGCTGCCGACGCACCGGCCGCAGTTCGTCGGCATGGTCGTCGGCGTGACGGTGATCCTGGTCGCGCTCACCTTCCTGCCCGCTCTCGCGCTCGGGCCGCTCGCCGAAGGAATTCACTGAAATGACCACTCCCACACTAGAATCCGCACCGCGGCCCGAACACCGCACCAAGGGCGTACAACGCGGCGTCCTCGACCCGAAGTTGCTGCTCACCTCCCTTCCCGACGCCGTGCGCAAACTCGATCCGCGCACGCTGTGGAAGAACCCGGTGATGCTGATCGTCGAGATCGGCGCCGTGTGGTCGACCGTCCTCGCCATCGCCGACCCGAGCTTCTTCGCCTGGGCGATCGTCGTCTGGCTCTGGCTCACCGTCGTTTTCGCGAATCTGGCCGAAGCCGTCGCGGAGGGGCGCGGCAAGGCGCAGGCCGACTCGCTGCGCAAAGCCAAGACCGACACCATCGCCCGCCGCCTGGCCGACTGGACACCGGGTGGGCGCATCGTCGAGGAACGCCTCGCGGCTCCCGAACTGCGACGCGGCGACTACGTCGTCGTCGAAGCGGGCCAGATCATCCCCGGCGACGGTGACGTCGTCGAAGGCATCGCCTCGGTGGACGAATCGGCCATCACCGGTGAATCCGCGCCCGTGATCCGGGAATCCGGCGGCGACCGCTCGGCCGTCACCGGTGGCACCACGGTGCTCTCGGACCGGATCGTCGTACGGATCACCCAGGAGCCCGGCGCCAGCTTCATCGACAAGATGATCGCCCTCGTCGAGGGTGCGAGCAGGCAGAAGACCCCGAACGAGATCGCGCTCAACATCCTGCTGGCCGCGCTCACGATCATCTTCGTGTTCGCGGTGACCACCCTGCAGCCGCTGGCCGTCTTCGCCAAGTCGAACAACCCCGGCGTGCCGGACACCTCGGCACTGGACGCGCACGGCATCACCGGCATCGTGATGGTCTCGCTGCTGGTCTGCCTCATCCCCACCACCATCGGCGCGCTGCTCTCGGCCATCGGTATCGCGGGCATGGACCGCCTCGTGCAGCGCAATGTGCTGGCCATGTCCGGTCGTGCGGTGGAAGCCGCGGGCGATGTGAACACACTGCTGCTGGACAAAACCGGAACGATCACCCTCGGCAACCGCCAGGCCGCCGCGTTCATCCCGGTACCCGGCGTTCTCGACGACGACCTGGCCGACGCGGCACAGCTGTCCAGCCTCGCCGACGAGACGCCGGAGGGGCGCTCGATCGTGGTGTTCGCCAAGGAGGTGTTCAACAAGCGCGAGCGCAGCGCGGGTGAACTGCCCGGGGCCACCTGGGTCGAGTTCACCGCGCAGACCCGCATGTCGGGCGTCGACCTGTCCGACGGGCACCAGCTGCGCAAGGGGGCAGCGGGTGCGGTCACCGAATGGGTTCGTGCCCAGGGTGGTTCGATCCCGGCCGAGGCTTCGGCGATCGTCGACGGCATCTCCGCCTCCGGCGGCACCCCGCTGATGGTCGGTGAAGTCCGCGACGCAACACCGCGTCTGCTCGGCGTCATCCATCTCAAAGATGTCGTCAAGCAGGGCATGCGGGAACGTTTCGACGAGATGCGCCGCATGGGCATCCGCACGGTCATGATCACCGGCGACAACCCGTTGACGGCCAAGGCGATCGCCGACGAAGCGGGCGTGGACGACTTCCTCGCCGAGGCGACGCCGGAGGACAAGCTCGCGCTGATCAAGTCCGAACAGGACGGCGGCCGCCTGGTCGCGATGACCGGTGACGGCACCAACGACGCTCCCGCCCTGGCTCAGGCCGACGTGGGCGTGGCGATGAACACCGGCACCTCGGCCGCCAAAGAGGCGGGCAATATGGTCGATCTCGACTCGGATCCGACCAAGCTGATCGAGATCGTGGAGATCGGCAAGCAGTTGCTGATCACCCGTGGCGCGCTCACCACGTTCTCGATCGCCAACGACATCGCCAAGTACTTCGCGATCATTCCCGCGCTGTTCGTGGCACTGTTCCCCGGTCTGGACGCACTCAACATCATGCGCCTGGCCAGCCCACAGTCGGCGATCCTGTCCGCGGTCATCTTCAACGCGATCATCATCGTGGCGCTCATCCCGCTCGCGCTGCGCGGTGTCAACTATCGGCCGAGCAACGCCTCGAAGCTGTTGAGCCGCAACCTGACGATCTACGGCCTCGGCGGCATCATCGCGCCGTTCCTCGGCATCAAGGTCATCGATCTGTTCGTCCAACTCCTCCCCGGGATGTCCTGAAATGCGTATGTCAACCTGGATCCGCCAGCACCTGGCCGCCCTGCGCGCCCTGCTCGTGCTGACCGCGATCACCGGAATCATCTATCCCGTGGCGGTTTTCGCGGTCGCTCAGCTGCCCGGACTCGACGACAAGGCCGACGGCTCGCTCATCGAGCGGGACGGAAAACTGGTGGGCTCCAGCCTGATCGGGCAGTCGTTCGCCGGCGCCGACGGCAAGGCCATGGCGCAGTACTTCCAGAGCCGCCCGTCGGTCGCGGGCGACGGCTACGACCCGCTGTCCACCGCCGCGAGCAATCTCGGCCCCGAGGACATCGTCGACACCGCCGACCGCACCAGCCTGCTCACCACCGTGTGCGCCCATTCCAAGGAGGTCGGCGACCGTGAGGGGGTCGACGGCGCCCGGCAGTTCTGCACGAAAGACGGTGTGGGCGCGGCGCTCTCGGTGATCGGGCCGCGTGATGCCGACGGCGACGTGTCGCGGCCGGTGCAGGTGGTCAGCGTCAACGAACTCTGCCCCGCGCGACCGTTCCTGACCACGTTCCGCGGCGTCGCCGTGGAGTGTGCGCAGGCGGGCGAGGACTACGCCGTCGGCCGGATCATCCCGATCCTCGGTGACGCGCCGGCCGAGGCCACGGTCCCCGCCGACGCGGTCACCGCGAGCGGCAGCGGTCTCGACCCCCACATCTCCCCCGAATACGCGACCATCCAGGTCGATCGGGTGGCCAAAGCGCGCGGCATCACCGCCACCCAGGTGCGCGAACTACTCGCCGCGCACACCGACGGGCGCACGCTCGGATTCCTCGGGGAGCCACGGGTGAACGTCGTCGAACTCAACCTCGATCTCGACGCCCGCTACCCGTTCGAAGGCTGAAGCACAGCAATCGGGGCCGCAACCATCGCTGGTCGCGGCCCCGATTCCGCGATCTACTCCTCGTCGGTGATCAGCGCCCAGCCCTCGGGCAGGCCCGTCACGGTCACCGCCGAGCCGCACACCTCGAGATCCACCGTCACCCCGTCGCCGAGCCGGAACTCCGACATCCGCACGCACCCCCAGGCCGGGGGAATCTGCGGCCGCAGCGTCAACGTCCTGGCCGGCACATCGGGATCGAGCCCGAGGAACGACCGAACCAGCAGCAACGGCGCCGCACTGGCCCAGGCCTGGGGCGAACACGACGTCGGATACGGCACGGGCGCGGCGAATCTCGCCCGCGGGAAACCACAGAACAGCTCGGGCAACCGGCCGTCGAACGCCGCGGCGGCATCGAGCAGACCACCCGACAGCTTCGTCGCCAGTTCCACCGCGCCCGGCACATGCTGGTATCGCATCAACCCGGCGACAGCGATCGCCGTGTCGTGCGGCCAGATCGACCCGCAGTGGTAACTCATCGGGTTGTAGGCGCCCATATCGGAAGCCAACGTCCGCAGCCCGAAGCCCGAATCCATCTCCGCCCGGGACAGATTCCGGATCAGGATCTCGGCGTGCTCGTCGGTCGCGATGCCCGACCACAGACAGTGCGCCGCATTGCTGGTCAACGCGTCGACCTGGCGTTTGCGTCCGTCCAAGGCCACCGCGTACCACCCGTAATGGGGTAGCCAGAACTGTTCGGCGAACTTGGTTCGCAACTCGTCGGCCCGTTCCCGCATTCGCACGGCCAGCTCGGGGTCGTCGAACTGGTCGGCGAGCTCCGCACGGGCCAGGAACGCCGCGTACACATATCCCTGGACCTCGGCCAGCGCGATCGGGGCCTCGGCGATATGTCCCGCGGCGTCGTTGATTCCGTCGAAACTGTCCTTCCAGCCCTGATTGATCAGGCCGCGATCGGTGGCGCGCACGTATTCGACGAAACCGTCGTCGTCGCGGTCACCGAAATCGGTGATCCAGCTGATCGCGGCGTCGGCCGCGGGCAGCAGGGTGGCGATCGACGCGGGATCCGCGCCCCATCGCAGACATTCGGCGAGCAGCATCACGAAAAGCGGTGTGGCGTCGACGGTTCCGTAATAGATCTGCCCGCCCAGCACCTGCCCGACCGAGGGTCCGCGCCGCATCTCGTGCATGATCCGGCCCGGCTCCTCCTCGACGAGCGGGTCGATCGTCTGCCCTTGTAGTTCGGCCAGCTGCTGCAAAGTGCCCAGTGCCAGATCGGTTTCCAGTGGCAGCGACATCCACGCCGTGAGCAGGGAGTCCCGGCCGAACAACGTCATGAACCACGGCGCGCCCGCCGCCACGAAGGGCCGGTTGGTGCCCGAATCGGTGTGGATCTGCAAGGCGCCCAGATCGCTTTCGGTGCGCCGCAGGATCTGGTTGAGCAGGCCCGAATCCGCGGAGATATCGGTGGCGGTGGCTCGCCAGGCCTGGATCTTGCGCACGGGCTCGCTGGCCCGATATCGCTCGCCCGGTGTCCCCGCGATCTGCGGGCGTTGCGCGGCACCCGCCGGCTGGGCGGTGATCTCGGTCTGCCAGCGCCCGCCCGCGGGGACCACGACCCGCCAGATCATGGTGCCGGGCAACACCATCGGCTCGACGGTCGAGGTGAGCGCGAGCCCACGTGACAGATCGGCGCGATCGTGCAGCAGCAGTTCACCGTCGGTGGTGGTCATCTCCGCCCGGCGCCCGTGGGTCCGGCCTTCCTTCACCGCGAACAGGTCGACGAAGTCGGCGTCGACGTGCAGTTCGAGCACCACCGCTGTCGCCTCACGGCTCATGTTCTCCAGCGTGATCAGCTCGTGCATGCCCTCGGCGACGAGCCGATCACGCACCACGAGCAGGGTGCTGTCGGCCCGACCCTGTTGCGGTGGCCTGCGCAGCACGAACCGCGCCGCGAAGGCCTCCGGGCTCAACACCGACAGCGCCTCGGGCCGTTTGCCGTCGATCATCAGCTCCCAGCGCGAGATCACCCTGGCGTCACGAAAGAACAGGCCCTGCGGCTTACCCGGCTCGATATCGCCGAGCCGGTCGGACAGGCAGAACGTGCCGCCTTCGACCAGGGTGATGTTGCCGCCGCCGCCACCGAGCCCCGCGGGTTCCCCCGCGTTGAGGGGGCTCGGCGCCGAGGCGCTGTCGGTGCTCATGCGCGCCCGTTGGCCGCTACCCCGACGGGCATCGGCATCGCATACGCGGTGTCGTACCCGATCGTGGTGCGGGCGAGCAGATCCCGGTACACCTGTTCGTAGCCGCGGCCGAGGGTGTCGGCGCTGAAGTTGTCGACCACGTGCTTGCGGCAGACCGCCGGATCGTAGGTCTGAACTTCGGCGATGGCCGCGGGCAGCTCGGCCGGATCGTCACAGATCCGCCCGGTGACCCCGTCGACCACCACTTCGCTCACCGCACCGCCACGCAACGCGACCACGGGCGTACCGCAGATCATCGCCTCGATCATCACCATGCCGAACGGCTCCTCCCATCGAATGGGGAACAGCAGACACTTAGCTCCGGAGAGCAGCTTACGCTTGGCGGCCGCGTCGGCGAGACCGAACATCTGATCCTGATCGGTCATCCGCGGTCGCACGAACTCCTCGAAGTAGGCCTTCTCCGGCGGCTCACTGCACTTGCCCGCCAGGATCAGCGGCATGCCGACGGCGTGGGCGGCGTCGAGCGCCAGATGCGGGCCCTTGTCGTCGCTGAACCGGCCGAGAAACAGTGCGTAGTCCTGCTTCTCGGTCTCGTACGGCCACTGATCGGGACACAGCGCGTTGTGGACCCGGCCCGCCCATGGCAGATCGGGCGCCAGCGCGCGCTGACGGTCGCTGATCGCGACGAGCGAGCACTCCTGGCCCAGTTCCTTGTAGTAGCGGTAGCAGTCGTCCTGCACCGGGCCGTGCACGGTGACCACCGTCGGCAACCCGAGATTGGCGTAGGCGGGCGCGTTCAGCGGGCCCGCGAACGTGTGGTCGTGGACCAGGTCGATGCCTTCGGTATCGGCCAGCCGCTCGATGGCGCGGCGCACCCGCAGCGCGTGCACGATTTCCGGGAACGGATCGCCCAGCCGTTCGGGCTGGATCCGGTCCCACAGCGGAACGAAATCCGCTTTGGTACCGTCGACACCCGCACCGAACAGGGTGACGTGATGGCCACGCTCACACAGGGAGTCGACCAGATCGGCGACGACGGCCTCGACGCCGCCGTAGGCCTTGGGTGGAACATCGAAATACGGTGGAACAACCATCGCGATCCGCAGGGGACCACCGTGGTGATCGATCGAGTAGAGATCGGACGCGGACAAACCGGTCGGCGACATTGCCGACGTGTCTGTACTCATGACCTTCCTTCCAGGGACGCAACCTAGCAACACTTGCGCGAACAAGAGATGGCCGCCTCGGCGGAGGTGGAGACGAGAGCTTCACCGCCGTCCATGGGGCATGGTTGGCCTGGCCAGACGCAATACGCACCGTTTCGGGTGCCCGCCTGAACAGAGGGGCCGTCAAGGAACGTACCCCGCTACCGCAGAGTAAACCAGCGTGTTGCTGGAAATGTTCTATATCGATTACCTACCACGGCAGGAGATTACGCGGTCAGAGGCGGTCTACGGCGTACAGATTGCCTGTCCAACCGAATCCAGGCACGGAATATTGCCGAACTCCCGAATAGTGGCCCTGCCTTGACCGTGCATCAGGTAGTCGATGAACTGAGCCGCCAGCGAATCACCGGCCACCTGTCCATGTGTATCGGCGTACTCCACCACCGTGAGCGGGTACGTCCGCATCTTCATGGTGTCCTCCGACGCGTTGACCCCGTCCAGCGCGACGAGTTTCACCTCACCGCTGACCGCCGAAGTCTCCATGTAACCCACCGCGCCCGGGGTACGGGCGACGAACGATGCCACCCCCTCGGTGGTCTTGACCTCGCATTGTTCGCCCTCCGATGGCCTTCCGGCGCACGGGATGAACGGGAACACCTTACGGTTACCTTCGAGCAACCGGTTCTCGAGCGCCGTTCGGGTGCCGGAGCCCGCCTCCCGGTCGATCAGCACCACCGGCTGATCGGGCCCGCCGATCTGGTTCCAGTTCTTGATGTTTCCCCGGTACAGATCACGGACCTGCTGCGTCGTGAGATTCGGCAGGTCGACACCCGGGTGGGTCACGATCGAGAAGGAACTGAGAGCCAATTGATACTCGATCAGTTTGTCGAAGCCGTTGCCCTTGGGACCGTCACTGATCGCGAGCATCTCCTGCGTCGGGCCGGTCTGGACCAGCTCGACGAGCCCGTCGGAGGTTCCCGCGAAGTCGAAGGTGAATTTCGCTCCGGTGCAGGTCTTTGCGTAGTTCTGCGCGGCCGCGCGAATCATCGGCGCCATCGCGGTGGAACCGACCAGCGTGAGGTCACCCTCCGCGCAGTCACGCGGTGGCGGGTCCGGTTGCAGAGCGAGGACCGCTTGCACCGCGATCAGCGCGACCAGGAAGCCCGACAGCGCCATCAGTTTCTTCGACGGGCCGGAGTGACTCGTGGTCTCGACGACCTTGCCTCGCTTGACCCGCCCGGTCAGGACCGGCTCCACCGGCTCCCCGTCACCGTGCACCCGCTTGAGCACCGCGAGAATCTTGTAGTGCTGACGTCGTTCGAGCTGCACCTTCGGCAGATCGATGATGCCGGCGAAGTTCTCGCCCTCGCCTCTGGCCCGTTTGCCGATACCCGATGCGGGGCCGAGATTGTCGGAGAGCGGCCCGTCCAGCTCGGTCACCGCCAAACCGATGACCTCACGACCAGGGAACGTGACATGCAGCCCGACCCGCGGATCGGCTCCACTCATCGTGTAGTCGTCGGGGTCGATGGCGAGCGTGCCGTTGTTCTCGACGCGGACCAGCACGACCGACAGCTTGGACAGGTCCAGCTGTGGCCCACCGGCTTCCGGGGTGCTCAGATTCGCCAGGGCGCCGACCAGCGACGCGGTGTCCGTCTCTCCTGTCACCGGCGTGTCCATCTGGACGCGGTATCCCAGCCGACGCCGCCCGACCAGGACGAATTCGCGAACGAACGCCGCCGAGGCCACCACGAGGCCGACCGCGGAAAGTACGAGCTCCACCGGAATGTCCATCAAATCCCCCACTAAACCATGTCGATCAGCGAGTTGATGTGTACCAGGCGGGATTCGGCGGATCAGAGATCGAAATCAGTTGTTGGGCAAGACTTCACCCATTCGATTCCGAGCACCAGGCTAGCAACTGCTCGACCGGCCAGGTGTCGATCACCTTCTCGGCCGTCACGCCGTGCGCCAGCGCCCGCTCGCATCCGTACCCCTGCCACGCCAGCTGGCCCGGCGCGTGCGCGTCGGTGTCGATGGAGAACAGGCAGTCCATCTCGACGGCCAGCTCGATCAAACGCCCGGGTGGATCACGGCGTTCGGGGCGGCTGTTGATCTCGACGGCGGTGCCGTAACGACGGCAGGCTTCGAAGACGAGTTCGGCGTCGAACGACGACTCCGGCCGGGTGCCGCGCGCCCCTTCCACGAGACGGCCCGTGCAGTGACCCAGGATATCGACGTGAGGGTTCGCGACGGCGTAGACCATGCGCTTGGTCATCGTGTCGCTGTCGTCGCGCAGGTGCCAGTGCACACTGGCGACAACGACATCCAGGCGTTCGAGGAGATCTGCCCGCTGGTCGAGGGTGCCGTCGTCGAGGATGTCGACCTCGATACCGGTGAGGACGCGAAACGGCGCCATCTGCTCGTTGAGTTCGGCGATCACGTCGAGCTGGCGCAGCAGCCGGTCGGCGGACAGGCCGTTGGCGACCTTGAGACGCGGCGAATGGTCTGTCAGCGCGCAGTATTCGTGACCGAGCGCGGCCGCGACGCCCATCATCTCGGCGATCGGGCTGCCCCCGTCGGACCAGTCCGAATGGGTGTGCAGATCACCCCGCAGCGCCGCGCGCAGCTCCTCACCCGCGGGTGCGATCGGCTTCGCCTGTGCGCGGAGCTCGGCAAGATAACCGGGAACCTCACCGGCACAGGCCGCTTCGATGATGGCGGCCGTCTTGGGCCCGATCCCGGCGAGCTCACGCCAGCTGTGTTCGCGGGCGCGCGTCGCCACCTCGTCGTCGGCGAGCCCGGCGACGACGTCGGCGGCACGGCGGTAAGCCTTCACCCGGTGCGTTTCGGCACGACCGCGTTCGAGCCAGAACCCGACCTCGCGCAGTGCCGCCACCGGACCCGGACTCGCCGCCGATGTCATCGCGACTACTTGATCCGGCCGTACTTGAGGAACGCGACGCCGTCGGCGTACACCCGGCTGGTGATGACCCGGAACTTCTCCGGCGCGGGCAGTTTCGCCCCGCCGCCGAACAGCGGCCTGCCGGTGCCGAGCACCACCGGGTGCAGCTTCAGGAACACCTGGTCGATCTCGGGCAGCAGCGCCTGCGCCAGTTCACCGCCACCGCAGAGCCAGATGCCAAGTCCGTCTTCGCGTTTGAGCTCACGCACCGCGGCGATCGGATCCTCGGCGATCAATTCCACCCCGGGCGCGGGCGATTCGGGCAGCGTCGTGGACACCACGTACTGGCGCAGGTGCTCGTACGGGCTGGCGGTGCCGGTGCGTACCCCGAAGTCGTGGGTCTTGCGGCCCATGATCACGGTGTCGAAGTAGATGTTGCCCGCCGCGATTCCGCGCGCCTCGCGCACCTTGGTGGGCAGGGTTTCCGGGTACTGCGAGATGATCGCGGGCCCGTGATCACCGCCTACCGGGAAGAAGTCCAGCGTTCCGTCCTCGGCGGCGATGAAACCGTCGATTGTCGATGCCACGAAATAGGTCAGCTTGCGCATAACGTCCTCCCTGCACGGACCCGGTCTGTCACGACCTGTCAGAGGAAACGTTAGCGTGCCCGGATCAGCGGCGGCGCGGCTTCCGTTGACACTTCGGACAGGAAAACGACGACCGATTCATGAACTGTTCCCGCACCAGCAGCGTCGCACACCGATCGCACGGTTCGTCCTCGCGCCCGTAAGCGGCCAGTGACCGGGAAAAATAGCCGGATTCGCCGTTCACATTCACGTACAGGGCGTCGAAGGAGGTGCCACCGACGGCCAGCGCCTCGGTCATGACCGCGCTGACTCCGTCGAGCAGGGTACGCACGACCGGCCGGGTGAGTTCGGCGGCCACGCGGGTGCCGTGCAATCCGGCCCGCCACAGTGCTTCGTCGGCGTAGATATTGCCGATACCCGAGATCACCGTCTGGTCGAGCAGCACGCGTTTGATCTCGGTGTTCTTGGCGCGGATGGCCGCGACCACGGCCTCGCGATCGAACAGCGGGTCGAGCGGATCGCGCGCGATATGGGCCACGGAATCGGGCACCACGGTCCCGTTCACCTCGACGAGGTCGGCCAGCGCCCAGCCGCCGAAGGTGCGCTGATCGACGAAGCGCAATTCGGCGCCGTCACCGAGCACGGCCCGGATATGCGCGTGCTTCTCGACGGGAGCGTCGGCGGGCTGCACCAGCATCTGACCGCTCATGCCCAGATGCACCACCAGTGCGGTATCGGGCTCGTCGAAGGTGAGCCACAGATACTTCCCGCGGCGCTGCGCGGAGTCGATCCGCAACCCGGTGAGCCTCGCCGCCAGATCAGCACCACCCGCGATGTGCCTGCGCACGGCTCGCGGGTGGGTGACGGTGACGGTATCGATGGCCCTGCCGACGGCGTGCTCGGCGAGACCGCGACGAACAACCTCGACCTCGGGCAGTTCGGGCACGGCTCAGGCTTTGTCTGCGGATTCGGCGGTCAGCGCCTTGTACGCGGTACCGGCGGCCTTCTGCTCGGCTTCCTTCTTGGAGCGACCCACGCCTGAGCCGTACGGAACACCGGCGATCACCGTGGTGGCGGTGAACTCCTTGTTGTGGTCCGGTCCGGTGGAGGTGATCTCGTAGGCAGGCACGCCGAGACCGCGTTCGGCGGTGAGCTCCTGCAGGCTGGTCTTCCAGTCGAGGCCGGCGCCCATGCGGGGGCCGCGCTCGAGCAGGTCGGCGAACAGCCGCAGCACCACACCGCGCGCGGTTTCGATGCCGTGCTCGAGGTGCACCGCACCGAGCAGCGATTCCATGCCGTCGGCGAGGATGCTCGGCTTGTCGCGACCGCCGGTGAGCTCCTCGCCCTTGCCGAGCAGCAGGTACTGACCGAGTCCGCCGTCGCCGAGACCACGCGCCACCTCGGCGAGCGCGTGCATGTTCACCACACTGGCGCGCAGTTTCGCGAGTTCACCCTCGGACTTCTCCGGATGCTCGGTATACAGGCGCTCGGTGATGCTGAGGCCGAGTACCGAGTCGCCGAGGAATTCCAGGCGCTCGTTGGTCGGCAAACCGCCGTTCTCGTACGCGTACGACCGGTGCGTCAGCGCTAGGCGCAGAAGCTCCGGTCGTACGTCGACACCGAGGGCGGTGAGCAGGCTGGCGTGATCCGCCGCGCCCACATTGTCTTTACTGGCTGTCACGTTGCTAGGAATGATCTACAACGATCAGACTGCAGAGGTGACCTGGCGGCCCTTGTAGGTGCCGCAGGACGGGCACGCGATGTGCGGGAGGGTCTTCTCACCACACGCGCGGTTCGGGCAGGTGACCAGGGTCGGCGCGGTGGCCTTCCACTGGCTGCGCCGCGACCGGGTGTTGGAACGCGACATCCGACGCTTGGGAACAGCCACGGCTACTTCTCCTCTTGGTTTTCGCTGACTACACCGGCATCAGATGCCGCGGCAACGGTTTGGTCTTGGTGGTGGAACCCTCAGGCGGGGTCGCCGGTACCGGGCTCGTCAGTGGCAAAATTCGCCAACTTCGCCCAGCGAGGGTCCAGTATCTCATGCCCATGATCAGGACCCGCAATCGCCATCCGCACACCGCACTCGGGGCACAGGCCCGCGCAGTCCGGCGAGCACAGCGGCTGCAGCGGAAGCTCCAGCCCGATGGCGTCGAGGATCACCGGCTCGAGGTCGACGAGGTCGTCTTCCATGCGGTAGACCTCGGCATCCTCGGTCGTCTGCTCGGTGGTGCTGTCCGGATACGCGAACAACTCCGTCAGACGAATCTCCACCTGGTCCTCGAACGGTTCGAGGCAGCGCGAGCACTCCCCGGCCGTCGGCCCGGACGCCGTGCCGGTGACCAGCACACCCTCCGAGACCGCCTGCAATTGCAGATCGAGTTCCACCTCGGCATCGGCCGGGATGGCTATCAGGTCGAGACCCAGCCGCTCGTGGTCGGTGACCGTGCGACGCAGCTCCCGCATGGTTCCCGGCCGACGGCCGAGATTGCGGACATCCAGCACAAAGCCCGCCTCCGACACAGGACCACTGGTCTTGCGTGGACGCGCGGACGAACCGGAACCGGCGGACATCACGGACTCACTTACCGTCGAGGGGATAATGGGCAACCACTCCACAGTACGGCAGGACCCCGCCGGAACTCAAAACGCGCGCTGGGCGCCAGGACCGGTCAGCGCCGGTGCTCGGCAGCGTATTCCGGGTATTCGGCGGCCGGTGCGCCGCGCATCTGCTGGCGTCCGCGGGTGATCGAGCGCCGGGTGGTGTTGAGCGTCTCTTCCATGGATGCGAGCCTGTTGCCGAAATCGGCCATCTGCTCGTCGACGTAGTCGTCACATTCGGTGCGCACCCGGTCGGACTCGGCCTGGGCCTCGTCGATCAGACGGGCGGATTCGGCGTGCGCGACCCGGACGACCTCGGTCTGCGCGACGAGGCGGGCCTGCTCGGCCTTCCCGTCGGCGACCGAACGTTCATAGGAGGCCTTGCCCGCTTCGATGGCCCGGTCGGCGTCGATCTGGGCGCGACCGGTGAGCTCGTCGTACTCGGCATTGCCGTCGGCGACGACCTGATCGGCCTCGGCCTGGGCCGACGTCACCAGGCGGTCGGCGTGGGCGGTGGCCTCGGCGACCATCCGGTCGGCGTGGTCCTTGGCGTCGGCGAGGATGCGATCGGCCTCGGCGCGCGCCTTGTCGATGGTGGTGCGTGCCTGCTCGTTGGCCGTGGTGACCGTCGTTTCGGCGCCGGAACGGGCGTCGCCGACGATCTTGTCGCGGTGATCGAGCACGTCCTGGGCGTCGTCGAGTTCACCGGGTAGCGCGTCGCGGACGTCGTCGAGCAGCTCGAGAACATCGCCGCGCGGCACGATGCAACTGCGGGTCGGCGGGATGCCACGCGCCTCTTCGACGATGGCGACCAGTTCGTCGAGTGCTTCGAATACGCGATACATGCTCACTACCCTCCTGCGGACTCACGGCGAAACCACTACCGCCGACGCCCAGTGTGCCTGTCCGGGGCGGCTGTGCCGAATGTCGTCGCGGTGTGTCGCGACAGTGTCCAAGATCGCACAGATATCAAGTGGAGTGCAGCCCTCCACTTCGGCTACCATCGGTAAGCACGACAACGCCGTCCGCCGGGAAGCACCGCAACCTTTTCGCTGTTGTACTCCTCGACGTCTGTTCATTTGGGATCGGAGTCGAACATGACCCTCCTGGAAACTCCTAGGAGTCCGGTGTCGCACGTCGCGGGCATGTTCACTCCCTGGACCGGTCCGTTCCCCGTGGTGACGCCGAGTGAAGTCGCACCCGCGCTGCGCCCGCAGTTCGAGGGCGCGCTCACGTACCTGCGCGGCGACCGCGCGCTGCCTCAGCTCTTCCGCTTCGCCCTCGTCGGCGGGTCGAGCAACATCGCCTATGTGTTGCTGTTCTTCGCGATGCACGGCATCGGCCCGCTGGTCGCCAATGTGGCCGGATCGGTGGTCAGCACGATCATCGCCAACGAATTCCACCGGCAGCTCACGTTCCACGCCACCGACCGGGTCACCTGGTTCACGGCGCAGTGGGAAGGCGGCGGGATCGCGTTGATCGGACTCGCGATCACGACCGCGTGTTTGGCCGGACTGGATTTCTGGGCACCCGGACTGGGTGACATCACGCAGGCACTGACGGTCCTGGCCATCACCGCCGCGGTCGGCGGCATGCGATTCCTCGCCCTGCGTGGACTGTTCCGCCTGCCCGCGACTTCCTAGCCCTTACGTTCGGCCAGGCGGTCCAGCAGGCGCTTGTGGACCGCCGGCGGGAGCATGTCGCTCACGTCGCCGCCATAGGCCGCCACTTCCTTGACCAGCGAGCTGGACAGGAAGCTCAGGGACGGGTTGGTGGCGATGAAGAAGGTGTCCACACCGGCCAGTTTGTGGTTCATCTGGGCCATCTGGAGCTCGTAGCCGAAGTCGCCCGCGTCGCGCAGCCCCTTGACGATCGCGCTGATCCCCTCCTGCTTGGCGAAGTCCACCGTGAGGCCCTGCCAGGAGGCGACGCGCACGTTCGGCAGGTGGGCGACGGATTCGCGCAGCAGTTCCATGCGCTCCTCGACGGTGAACATGCCCTGCTTCTTGGGGTTCACATTGACGGTGACGATCACCTCGTCGAACTGGGCGGCCGCGCGAGCAAACACGTCGAGGTGACCGTTGGTGACCGGGTCGAAGGAGCCGGGGCACAGTGCTGCAGCCATACCTCAGAGACTATCTGAGAACTGAGACGGCCCGTGCCGGGCGGCTCGTCATTCAGTGTCGGTGGTGCGTGTCACACTCGTGGATGATGAGCCGCCACACGACTTTCCGGTATTGCCTCGACCCCATAGTCGAGCAGTCCGACATGCTCGCAAGGCATGCCGGTGCGGCCCGATTCGCGTTCAACCAAAGCCTCGACTTCGTGAAAACCGCTCTCACCCAACGCAAAACCCGCCCAGCACATCCGGTCCCATGGACTCGGTTCGACCTGATCAAAACGTTCAACACCTGGAAGAAGACCGAAGCCGCAGGACGGGTCTTCACTGTCGACGCGGCTGGGGTCACCGAAGTACAGGTAACCGGGTTGGCATGGCGTGCTCAGGTGTCTCAGCAAGTTTTCGAGGAAGCCGCCGTCGACTGCGGTCGCGCGCTGGCCGCGTTCTCTGATTCCAGAACCGGCAAACACGCGGGTAAACGGGTCGGGTTTCCCCGGTTCAAGAAGAAGGGTACAACCGTCCCGGCATTCCGGATCCGTAACAAGCCCGCCAAGTCGGGGCGAGCGTCGATCCGAGTCGGTGACCAGGGACGCGCTCGGTCAGTGGCGTTGCCTGGGATCGGCGCGATCCGGGTGCGCGAGGACACCCGCCGGTTGCGGCGGATGCTTACCAAAGACCGGGCGAGGATCCTCTACGTCACCGTCGCCTATCGGGTGCGACGCTGGTGGATCAGCCTGACCGTCGAAGCATCTGATCTCCACACAGCCCATCGTCACCGGCCCCGGGAACACGCTGATCACGGTGGCTGGGTCGGGATCGACCGCGGTTTGACCGCGTTCGCTGTCGCCGCGAACTCCACCGGTGCCGAGGTCGCTCGTATCACCAACGCCCCCAAACCACTGACTACCGGGCTGGATCGTCAACGACGGATGGCGAAGTCGGTGACTCGGAAGCAGAGCGGGTCCCGCAACCATCGGCAGGCGGTTGCCCAGCTGGCCCGCCACCATCACAAGGTCGCCAACATTCGCCGTCATTTCGCTCATCAAGTTGCTAACCAGTTGGTCAAGACCCACGACCGGCTCGTTGTCGAAGACTTGAACGTTGCGGGAATGCTCGGCAACCGTCGTTCGGCCCGCGCGATCAGCGACGTCGGATGGGCCGATTTCGCGCGCCTGTTGGTCTACAAGCAGGCATGGCACGGTGGCACGGTCACCGTCGCGGATCGTTGGTTTCCATCGAGTAAACGGTGCTCGGCCTGCGGCGCACATAATCCGACGCTGTCGTTGGCGGATCGCGTGTTCGTCTGCGAATGTGGGTTTCGCGCTGACCGGGACCACAACGCGGCGGTCAACCTCGCACTGTGGCCGACGATTGAACAAGACTTTTCACGATCCCCGGACCCCCGAGCAGGAGGCCGGGTTACCAAAGTCCGCCGACGGGAAGGCTCTGACCGGCACCCTGTGGGTGTCGGTGAAACCGTCCTGGTAGACGCGGGAACAGAGGTTCACGCCACGCTTGTGGCGTGAACCGACGACGCCCGAGAAGGGCGGTGTCCGGGACGATCTAGGTTTCCGGACACGCTGTAGCACCGAACTCGGCGAGTTCGACTCTGGTCTCCCCGTATTTGCGTGTCTTCAACGCCACATAGCCTGCGGGCCAGGTGATCTCGGGTGAGCGGCTCGACCGTTCCACCACCACCAGTGCTTCCGGTGCGAGCCAGCCGTTGTTCGCCAGCGCGGTGAGGTCGGCGATCACGTCCTCGGTGCTCACGTCGTAGGGCGGATCCGAGAACACCACGTCGTAGGCCCTCGGCGCGGATTGTTTCAGCACCGAGGACACACTGCCGAGCCGCAGTTCGGCACCGGGCAGACCGAGCTCGGCGATATTGGCGCGCACCACCTCGCCCGCCTTGCGATCGGACTCCACGAGCAGCGCCCGCTGCGCCCCGCGCGACAGGGCTTCCAACCCCAGCGCCCCGGAGCCCGCGTACAGGTCCAGGACCAGCGTCCCGTCCAGATCGAGGCGGGCGTCGATCGCGCTGAACAGCGCTTCACGCACCCGATCGGAGGTAGGGCGGGTACCGGCGGGCGGCACCTTCAAGCGCCGCCCGCCCGCCACACCCGCGACGATGCGTGTCATTCCGACTCGCGTGCGACCAGTTCCACCAGCAGGTCGCCGCCCTCGACCTGGGCCACCTTGGTGGTCGCGATCCGGCCCACCACGCCACCGCGCGGCGCGGTGATGGCCGCTTCCATCTTCATCGCCTCGATGGTGCCGACCGTGTCGCCGGCGTGGATCTCGTCGCCCTCGGACACCGCCAGGGTGACCACACCGGCGAACGGTGCCGCGATGTGGCCCGCGTTGTTCTTGTCCGCCTTCTCCGCCGCGGGCACCTCCGAGGCGACGGACCGGTCACGCACCGCGACCGGGCGCAACTGCCCGTTCATGATGCACATGACCGTGCGCATGCCCTTCTCGTCCGGCTCGGAGATCGCCTCGAGGCCGATGAGCAGGGTGACGCCCTTCTCCAGCTGCACGCGGTGCTCTTCGCCACGGCGCAGGCCGTAGAAGAACTGGTTCTCCGACAGCCCGGTGGTGTCGCCGTACTTCTCGCGGTGGGCGTTGAACTCGGCGGTCGGGCCGGGGAACAGCAACCGGTTGAGCGTGGCGCGACGCTCGGTGGACGAGCCGTCGAGGGCCTTCTGATCCGCCGGGCTCAGCGGGGTCTCGGGCTTGGGCTCGTTGCGCCCGGCCAGCGCCTTGCTGCGGAACGGCTCCGGCCAGCCACCGGCCGGGGTGCCGAGCTCACCGCGCAGGAAGCCGATCACCGAATCGGGGATGTCGTAGCGGCCCGGATCGGCGGCGAAGTCCTCGATGTCGACACCGGTGCCGACCAGCGCGAGCGCGAGATCACCGACGACCTTCGACGACGGAGTCACCTTGATCAGGCGACCCAGCAGCCGGTCGGCGGCCGCGTACTTGGCCTCGACCTCTTCGAACCGGTCGCCCAGGCCCAGCGCGATCGCCTGCTGACGCAGGTTCGACAGCTGACCACCCGGGATCTCGTGGGTGTACACCCGGCCGGTCGGCGCGGGCAGACCCGACTCGAACGGCGCGTAGACCTTGCGCAGCGCCTCCCAGTACGGCTCGAGATCGCACACGTTCTGCAGGTTCAGGCCGGTGTCGCGATCGGTGTGCGCGGTGGCGGCCACGATCGCCGACAGCGCGGGCTGTGAGGTGGTGCCCGCCATGGCCGCGGACGCACCGTCGACCGCGTCGGCCCCGGCCTGCCAGGCCGCCAGGTAGGTGGCCAGCTGGCCGCCGGGGGTGTCGTGGGTGTGCACGTGCACCGGCAGATCGAAGTTGCTGCGCAGTGCGGTCACGAGTTTCGCGGCGGCGGGGGCACGCAGCAGACCGGCCATGTCCTTGATCGCGAGGACGTGCGCGCCCGCGTCGACGATCTGTTCGGCCAGCTTCAGGTAGTAGTCGAGGGTGTAGAGCGACTCGTTCGGGTCGAGCAGGTCGCCGGTGTAGCTGAGCGCGACTTCGGCTATGGCGGTACCGGTTTCGCGGACCGCGTCGATCGCCGGGCGCATCTGGTCGACGTTGTTGAGCGCGTCGAAGATGCGGAAGATGTCGATACCGGTGGCGGCGGCCTCGGAAACGAAAGCGCGCGTGACCTGTTCGGGGTAGGGCGTGTAGCCCACGGTGTTGCGACCGCGCAGCAGCATCTGCAAGCAGATGTTCGGCACGGCTTCGCGCAGCGCGGCCAGGCGCTCCCACGGGTCCTCGTGCAGGAACCGCAGTGCCACATCGTAAGTCGCGCCGCCCCAGGCTTCGATCGAGAGCAGTTCGGGGGTCAGCCGCGCGACATGACCCGCCACACCGAGCAGACCGTTGGTGCGGACACGGGTGGCCAGCAGCGACTGGTGTGCGTCACGGAAGGTCGTGTCGGTGACACCGAGCGCCCTCTGCTCGCGCAGGGCCTTCGCGAAACCCTCCGGTCCGAGAGTGAGCAGACGCTGGCGCGAACCGTCCGGCGGCGGCAGCGTGAGGTCGACAGCGGGCAGCTTGTCGTAGGGGTACACCGTGGTCGGGCGGTCGCCGTTCGGCTTGTTGACGGTGATGTCGGCCAGATAGGTCAGGATCTTGGTGCCGCGGTCGGCCGAGCCGCGCGAGGTGAGCAGTTCGGGGCGCTCGTCGATGAACGAGGTGGTGACCCGGCCCGCCTGGAAATCGGGGTCGTCGAGCACCGCCAGCAGGAACGGGATGTTGGTCGTCACGCCGCGGATACGGAATTCGGCCAGCGCCCGGCGGGCGCGCGCGGCGGCGGCGGGCAGGTCACGACCACGGCAGGTGAGCTTCACCAGCATCGAGTCGAAGTAGGCGCCGATCTCGGCGCCGAGATTCGCGCCGCCGTCGAGGCGGATGCCCGCGCCGCCGGGGGTGCGGTAGGCGGTGATGCGGCCGGTGTCGGGGCGGAAGCCGTTGGCCGGGTCCTCGGTGGTGATGCGGCACTGCAGGGCGGCGCCGCGAATCTGCACCGTCTCCTGGCTCAGCCCCAGGTCGGCGAGGGATTCGCCCGCCGCGATGCGCAGCTGCGACTGCACCAGGTCGACGTCGGTGATCTCCTCGGTGACCGTGTGTTCCACCTGGATGCGCGGGTTCATCTCGATGAACACGTGGTTGCCGCGCTCATCCAGGAGGAACTCCACGGTGCCCGCGTTGATGTAGCCGATCTGGCGGGCGAAGGCCACCGCGTCGGCGCAGATGCGCTCGCGCAGTTCCGGTGACAGGTTCGGGGCGGGCGCGAGCTCGATCACCTTCTGGTGGCGACGCTGCAGCGAACAGTCCCGCTCGAACAGGTGCATGACGTTGCCGTGCTGGTCGGCCAGGATCTGTACCTCGATGTGGCGCGGGTTCACCACCGCCTGCTCGAGGAACACCGTCGGATCGCCGAACGCCGACTCCGCTTCGCGCGACGCGGCCTCGATCGACTCACGCAGCTGCTCGGGCGCGGCGACCCGGCGCATGCCACGGCCACCACCACCGGCGACGGCCTTGACGAAGATCGGGTATTCGAGTTCGGCCGAGGCGGTGAGCAATTCGTCGATATCGGCCGAGGGCTCGCTGGACTTCAGCGTCGGCAGTCCGGCCGCCTTCGCCGCCGCGATGGCCGTGGCCTTGTTGCCGGCCATCTCCAGGATCTCGGCGGTGGGGCCGATGAAGGTGATGCCCTCGGCGGCACAGGCCGCGGCGAGGTCGGGGTTCTCCGACAGGAAGCCGTAGCCGGGGTAGATCGCGTCGGCGCCGGCGCTCTTGGCCGCCTCGATGATCGCCTCGATCGACAGATACGCGCGAACAGGATGACCCTCTTCGCCGATCTGATAGGACTCGGCAGCCTTCAGGCGATGGACGGAATTGCGATCCTCGTGCGGGAACACCGCGACCGTTCCGATGCCGAGTTCGTAGGCCGCGCGGAAGGCACGGATAGCGATCTCACCACGATTTGCGACCAAGACTTTCGAGAACATTGGCCTACGGTACCCGGCCACGAGCCGGGGCCGGACACGCAAGGTGGCTTCGCAGCAATCTTCACACCGCACACCTGCCTACCTGCGAAGTTGCGTTCATCGGGCCGTCACATCTCACCGTGCGCAGCGGTGCACGGTGCGCGCGGACAACGTGGGCGCAACCGCAGGTCACGGCCGTGTACCGGATGGGGCGGTGACCCATGGCCCCGCTGAGGGCCTATGCTGGGCAGGCAGCTGGTTCGCGTGCGCGGTGGAAGAGTCGGAGCCCCGACCTCCCGCGTAGGCGTCGAAACCCGGGTGCGGATCATGTTCCGCACCGGGTGAGAGGGAACCCGGTGAGAATCCGGGACTGTCCCGCAGCGGTGAGCAGGAACGACCGCCGTCATCAGCACTGGGCTGCACGCCTGGGAAGCGACGGCCAGTAGGTCGGTCGATCACACGACCGGTGCCCGCGAGTCCGAAGACCTGCCGACTGTGCCGGATACGCCGTATCCGGCGGCCACCGCCTCGTGGATCGGGCGCGCGGACCACCGATACCGACCTGTCGTGTTCTTTCGCGACGCTGTCGGCCGTGTGGCGTGTGCCCGCGAAAAGGCGGCGGCTCTCCCCGCACGACACTGGAGAATCTCCGTGACTGTTTCGCATACCCCCTTCACCGCAACGGTTCTCGGCCTACCGCGAGTGGGCCCGAACCGGGAACTCAAGCGCGCCACCGAGTCCTACTGGGCGGGCCGCGCCGATGCCGCGCACCTGCACGCAGTGGGCCGTCAGCTCCGTCGCGCCCAGCTCACCGAACTCGCCGCGGCCGGAATGGATTCGGTGCCGGTGGGCACCTTCTCCTACTACGACCAGATGCTCGACACCGCGGAACTGCTGGGCGCACTGCCGGCGCGGGTCGCCGGAATCGCCGATCCGCTCGACCGCTATTTCGCGGCCGCGCGCGGCACCGACACGATCGCTCCGCTGGAGATGACCAAGTGGTTCGACACCAACTACCACTACCTGGTGCCCGAAATCGACGCGGCCACCACCTTTTCCCTGCATCCGGGCAAGCTGCTGACCGAACTCGACGAGGCGATCGAGCTGGGGGTCCCCGCACGGCCGGTGGTGATCGGTCCGATCACCTTCCTGAAGCTGGCCAAAGCCGTCGACGGCGCCGCACTGGAGCGGCTGCCCGAGCTGGTGCCGCTGTATCTCGACCTGCTGGCCCGGCTGGCGGACGCGGGCGCGCGGTGGGTACAGATCGATGAGCCGGTGCTGGTCACCGACCTGACCGAGGCGGAGCTAGCCCTGGTCGGCCAGACCTACAGCGCGTTGTCGGCCGCGCAGAACCGGCCCGCGATCCTGGTCGCCACCTACTTCGGGCACCCCGATGCCGCCCTGGCGGTGCTGGCCGACACCGAGATCGAGGGTGTCGCCCTCGATGTCACCGCGGGCGCCGATCTCTCGGCGGTCGCGGCGTTGCCCACCCTGTCCCGCAAACTGGTGGTGGCGGGTGTGGTCGACGGCCGCAATATCTGGCGCGCCGACCTCGACGCTGCCCTCGGCACCCTGGGCACCCTGCTCGGCAGCGCCGACGCGGTGGCCGTGTCGAGCTCGTGCTCGCTGCTGCACGTGCCGTATTCGCTGACTCCCGAGACCGGGCTGGACGAGCGGCTGCGCTCGTGGCTGGCCTTCGGCACCGAGAAGGTCGGCGAGGTGCGCGTCCTGGCCACCGCACTCACCGCGGGCGTCGACGCGGTCGCCGACGAGCTGGCCGCGGCCCGCGCCGCCGCCGACTCACGCCGGACCGATCCGCGGCTGCACAACGACCAGGTCCGCGGCCGGTTGGCCGCGCTCGACGAGAACGACCTCACCCGCTCCCCCGCCGACGAGCGTCGCGCCCGCCAGCGCGATCACCTCGACCTGCCGGTGCTGCCGACCACCACCATCGGCTCCTACCCGCAGACCTCGACCATCCGGCTGGCCCGTGCCGCGCTGCGCAAGGGCGAGATCGACCATGCCGAGTACGTGCGGCGGATGCGGGCCGAGATCGCCGACGTGATCACCCTGCAGGAAAAGCTCGGTCTCGACGTGCTGGTGCACGGTGAACCCGAACGCAACGACATGGTGCAGTACTTCGCCGAACTGCTCGACGGTTTCGCCGTCACCGAGGCGGGCTGGGTGCAGTCCTACGGCACCCGCTGCGTGCGTCCGCCGATCCTGTTCGGCGATGTCACCCGGCCCGCGGCGATGACGCTGTCGTGGATCGGATACGCCCAGTCGCTGACCACCAAGCCGGTCAAGGGCATGCTCACCGGCCCGGTGACCATCCTGGCGTGGTCGTTCGTCCGCGACGACCAGCCGCTGGGTGACTCGGCCCGCCAAGTCGCGCTCGCCATCCGGGACGAGACGCTCGACCTGGAAGCCCAGGGCGCGCGGATCATCCAGGTCGACGAGCCCGCCCTGCGCGAGCTGCTGCCGCTGCGCGCGGCCGAACAGCCTGCGTACCTGCGGTGGTCGGTGGACTCGTTCCGCCTCGCCACCGCGGGCGTCGCCGACACCACCCAGGTGCACACCCACCTGTGCTACTCGGAGTTCGGCGAGGTCATCTCGGCGATCGCGGGCCTGGACGCCGATGTCACCTCGATCGAGGCGGCGCGCTCGCACATGGAGGTCCTCGACGATCTGAACGCGGCCGGGTTCGCGCTCGGTGTCGGGCCTGGCGTCTACGACATCCACTCGCCGCGGGTGCCTTCGGTCGAGGAGATCACGATCTCCCTGTCCGCGGCGCTGAAAGCCGTTCCGGCCGAACGACTCTGGGTGAATCCGGACTGCGGCCTGAAGACCCGCGGACCGGTGGAGGTCGAGGCGTCGCTACGCAATCTGGTGACGGCCGCCGCGGCGCTGCGCTGACCGACGGGAGCTGAGCACCGCGACGGTGAGCGGCACACAGACCACTGCCCCGGACGGAGATTTCCGTCCGGGGCAGTGGTTCGGTTCAGCTCGCCCTGGCGACCGGAACCGCACGCTGGGCCACGCCGCGATACTCCGACAGCGGCCGGATCAGCGCGTTGGCGGCCGACTGCTCGGCGATGTGCGCGGTCCAGCCGGTGATCCGGCTCATCACGAAGATCGGCGTGAACATCTCGATGTCGAAGCCCATCAGGTAGTAGGCAGGCCCTGCCGGAAAGTCGAGATTCGGCGCTATGCCGGTTTTCTCGGCCATCGCGGCGGCGAGTTCGTCGTACATGCGGACCCACTGCTGTCCCCCGGTCACCGCCGCGACCTCGTCGAGGGCCGCCTTCATCGTCGGCACCCTGGAGTCGCCGTTGCGGTACACGCGATGACCGAAGCCCATCACTTTGCGCTTGGCGCCGAGGGTTTCGGCGATCCATGCCTGCGCGTGCGCGGGATCGGCGATCTCGAGCATCGTGTGCATCACCGCCTCGTTGGCGCCGCCGTGCAATCGTCCCTTCAGGGCGCCGATCGCCGCCGTGATGGCGCTGTAGGAGTCCGAGCCGGTGGAGGTCACCACGCGAGCGGCGAAGGTCGACGCGTTGAATCCGTGCTCGGCGTAGAGGATCAGCGAGATCTCGAACGCGCGCACGATCCGCGGATCCGGTACCGCACCGAAGCACATGTACAGGAAGTTCTCGGCGAAACCGAGCTGGGAGTGCGGTGCGATCGGGTCGAGCCCCCGGCGCCTGCGCATCGCCGTCGCGATCACCGTCGGCAGCAGCGCGGTCAATCGCAGTGCGCCGTCGAGCCTTTCGCGCTCGCTCGTACTCTCGGAGGCCGCGTCCTCGGTGCCGAGGTAGCTCACGACCGTACGGACCGCGTCCATCGGGTGGCAGGTCTGCGGCATCTTCTCCAGCAGGGCGAGCACCGACCGGTCGATCCGGCGCTGGGCGCGTTCACGCTGGCAGAGCAGTTGCAGCTGACCGTCGTCGGGGAGTTCGCCATACCAGAGCAGGTAGGCGACCTCCTCGAAACCGCAGCGCGCGGCCAGGTCCTGGACCGGGTAGCCACGGTAGGTCAGCGAGTTGGTCTCGGCGACGACCTTGGAAATGCTCGTCGTGTCGACCACCACCCCGGCCAAGCCCTTGGCGATGGCGGGTTGCGTTGTGTGTCCACTGGTCATGGCGTCACTCACCCACTGTGAAGTCGAAGATGCCGGAGTCGAATGCGTTGTAGCGCCGGTAGCCGAGCAGTTCGTAGAGCCGAGACCGGTGCTGCATCCGGTCCAGCAGCGCCGATTGTGTTCCAGCCGTCGCTATCTCGCGCAGGCCGTCTTCGATCGCGCCCATCGCCAGGCGCAGCGTGGTGACCGGATAGATCACCGCGTTGTAGCCGAGGTCGGTCAGTGTCCGCGCGCTCAGCAGCGGCGTCTTGCCGAATTCGGTCATGTTCGCCAGCAGCGGGACAGCCACGGCGGCGCGGAACTTCGCGAACTCGGCCTCCTCGGCCAGCGCCTCGGTGAAGATCAGGTCCGCGCCCGCGTCGACGTAGGCTCTTGCCCGCTCGATCGCCGCGTCGAGACCCTCGATCGCGCGCGCGTCGGTGCGGGCACAGATCACGAAGTCCGGATCGCGGCGCACCGCCACGGCGGCCCGGATGCGGCGCACCATCTCGGCGGTGTCGACGACCGCCTTACCGTCGAGATGTCCGCAGCGTTTCGGGTTGACCTGGTCCTCCAGATGGCAGCCTGCCAGGCCCGCGTCCTCCAGGAGGGTCACGGTGCGGGCGGCGTTCATCGGTTCACCGAAGCCGGTGTCGGCGTCGATGAGGACGGGCAGATCGGTGGCGCGGGCGATCTGGCGGCCACGCTCGACGACCTCGGTGAGCGTGGTCAGGCCGATATCGGGCAGTGCCAGCTCGGCCGAGATCACCGCGCCCGAGATGTAGACGCCGTCGAATCCGATCTCCTGGATCAGTTTGGCCACCAGCGGGTTCACCGCTCCTGGCAGTCGTTGCAAGCGACCTGAGGCCAGCCCGGCGCGGAAACTCGCGCGCTTCTGCGCGGCGGTGGTGTGCGCGGCGAGCAGTCCGGAAACAGTCATCAGAACAGTCCTTCCCGTGCGGCGGGCAGCCGGTCGAACAGCGCGGGGTCGACGGTGAAGCTCAGCTGATCGAGCTCCCCCGCGCCGAGTTCCGGTGTGCGCTGGGCGGCATCGAGGAAACGGTCCTGCTCGGCGGGCAGCACGACACCGTCGGCGAGGACGCGGAACTTCTCGACGTACTGCTCGCGCGCGAACGGCCGCGCGCCCAGCGGATGCGCGTCGGCGACCGCGAGTTCGTCGACGATCACCTCGCCGTCGTCGAGAGTCACCACGGCACGGGCGCCGAAGGCCTTCTCGGCCGGATCGGTCGCGTGATAGCGGCGCGTCCACTCGGGATCCTCGACCGTGGAGATCTTGCGCCACAGCGCCACCGTGTCGGGTCGCTGGGCGCGCTCGGGCGCGTAGGAGCGCTCGTGATGCCAGGTCCCGTCCTGGAGGGCGACCGCGAAGATATAGGGGAGCGAGTGGTCGAGGGTCTCGCGGCTGGCGTGCGGATCGAACTTCTGCGGGTCGCCGGATCCGGTGCCGATCACGTAGTGCGTGTGGTGGCTGGTGTGCAGCACGATCGAGGTGATGCGGGCGGTGTCGGTGATCCGCTCGCGCAGTCGGCGGGCGAGGTCGATCGGGGCCTGGCTCTGGTATTCGGCGGAGTGTTGCTTGGTGTAGCTGTCGAGAATGGCGCGCTTGGCCGCGCCCGGAGTCGGCAGCGGCACCTGGTATTCGGCATCGGTGCCGCCGAGCAACCAGGCGATCACACCGTCGGCGCCCTCCCAGATGGGTGCGGGCGCGCCTTCACCACGCATCGCCCGGTCGACCGCCTCGACGGCCATCTTCCCGGCGAACGCGGGGGCGTAGGCCTTCCAGCTGGAGATCTCGCCCTTGCGGGACTGCCGCGTGGCGGTCGTGGTGTGCACTGCTTGGCCGACGGCCTGATAGATGGTCTCGGTGTCGAGGCCGAGCAGCGTGCCGATGCCCGCGGCGACCGACGGGCCGAGGTGAGCGACGTGGTCGATCTTGTGTTCGTGCAGGCAGATCGCGCGCACCAGGTCGATCTGGATCTCGTAGCCGGTGGCGAGCCCGCGGATCAGCTCGGCGCCGGACCGGCCCAGGTGCTGGGCGACGGCCAGAATCGGCGCGATGTTGTCGCCCGGATGCGAGTACTCCGCCGCGAGAAACGTGTCATGGAAGTCGAGCTCGCGCACCGCGACCCCGTTCGCCCACGCCGCCCACTCGGGTGAAACTCGCTGCCCGCCGGGCAGTCCGAAGACGGTGGCCCCGTGGCGTGACGAGGCGGCGGACAGTGGATGGGCCGACGCCTGCGCGCGGGCGGCGCGGACCGGACCGCGCAGGACCGACGCGGCGGCCACGGCGGCGTTGTCGATGATGCGGTTGACGATCATGTCGGTGACCTCGCCGGTCACCGCCACCGGATCGGTGGCCACCTCGGCGATCAGCGTGGCCAGATGCTGTGACCGCGGAAAGTCCTCGGCGGCCCCGACGCTGCGAACGATATGGGTTTTCATTGCCATGGTTCGCACGCTACGCACTGGATCTATCGCTGAAAACGGGCTGAACAAGCGTATTTTTGCGTGCGATAGACGACAAATCAGCAACTATTGCGAAGATTGACGATCATCGCCGGATCGGTGATACCGAAGCGCTATGGTTGATTCTCCCGGCAACCACGCAGAGAACGCGCGGGCCACCCTCGGCGACAATGCGGTCGCCGCACGCGAGCTCGCGTCTGCCGCCGAGCGCGACTTCGCATGTTACGCACGGGTAGACACAGGTAAAATCCCTTGCGGGACTGGACTTCTCCCGAGGCATTCGCCACTTTGAGCAAACATTGCGAACAGGTCGCGTTAGGATCTGCGACGTGCGGAAGATGTACGCGGGGGCCAGGCTACGAAGGCTGCGCGAAGAACGGCGGATGACCCAGGCAGCGCTCGCGAAGTCGCTGGACCTCTCACCCAGCTATCTCAATCAGCTCGAGCGTGATCAGCGCCCGCTGACCATTCCTGTTCTGCTGAAACTCAACTCGACCTTCGATCTGGACGTGCAGTTCTTCGCCGCCGACTCCGACGCGCGGCTGGTCTCGGACCTGCACGAGGTACTGGTGGAAGCCGCGGGCGGCGGCGACACCGCCCCGATCACCGAGGTCGAGGAACTGGCGACCCGGCTGCCCGAGGTGGCGCGCATCGTCATCGCGATGCACCGGCGGTTGCGCGCGGCGACCGACCAGCTCGACCTGCTGTCCTCACGCGTCGACACACCGGCCGGCGCGCCGGGCACCCCCATGCCGTACGAGGACGTGCGCGACTTCTTCTACGACCACCGCAACCACATCTCGACCCTCGACCATGCCGCCGAGCAGCTGTTCGAGGAATCCGGTCTGAGCATCGGCTCGCTGGATCGTCAGCTGGCCAGGATCGCCGAGGAACGCGCGGGCGTCACGGTGCTGGTCCGCGGCGACGGCGCCGACCCGGCCATCCCGAAACGCCACTACGACCCCGACACCCGAACCCTCACCCTGGCCAGGCGACTGCGCCCCGGGCAGCGCGCCTTCCAGATCGCGACCACCCTCGGCCTGCTGCTCTACGGCCGCGAGATCGACAACGTGCTCGCCGAATCCCGGGCGCTCACCGGCGAATCCCGCACCCTGGCCAGGGTCGGGCTGGCCAACTACTTCGCCGGCGCGCTGATCCTGCCCTACGGCCGGTTCCTGCGCTCGGCCGAGGAATTGCGCTACGACGTCGACCTGCTCGCACTGCGGTTCGAAGTCGGCTTCGAGACGGTCTGCCATCGGCTCAGCACCCTGCAGCGGCAGGGTCAGCGCGGCGTGCCGTTCTTCCTGGTGCGTACCGATCGGGCCGGCAATATCTCGAAACGCCAGTCCGCCACCGCGTTCCACTTCTCCCGGGTGGGCGGCAGTTGCCCGCTGTGGGTCACCCACGAGGCGTTCGCGCACCCCGGACGCATCCTCACGCAGATCTCGGAGATGCCCGACGGGCGCCGGTACCTGTGGATCGCGCGCACCACCCCCGCCGCCGCGCAGGGGTTCGGGGCGGCGTCGAAGAACTTCGTCATCGGGCTCGGCTGCGACATCGAATACGCCGACCGGCTGGTGTATTCGCAGGGGCTGCAGCTCGACGATCCGCAGGTGGCGGTGCCGATCGGGGCCGGGTGCAAGGTGTGCGAGCGTCCGTCGTGCCCGCAGCGCGCGTTCCCGCAGATCGGGCGGCCACTGTCGGTGACCGAACACACCAGCACCGACCTGCCGTACCCGCGCCTACCTCGCTGACATCGCGGGGGTCAGGACTTGGCGAGGTATTCGATGCGTTCGCCGTCGACGGCGGCGTGCATCATGCCCGCCAAGCCCGGATGATGCACCAGACCCGGGTCCTCGGCGACGACCTGGCGGGCGAGTTCCTGTGCGGCGGTGATCACCTCGAGGTCGTCGAGCAGCGAGAGCAACCGCAAAGACCGGGCGGTACCGGACTGCGCCGAACCGAGGACGTCACCTTCGCGACGTTGCCGCAGGTCGAGCACCGAGAGTTCGAAGCCGTCGGTCGTCGCCGCCACCGCCTCCAGCCGCGCCATCGCTGTCCCGCCCGGCGCGGCATCGGTGACCAGCAGGCACAGGCCCGGGTGCTTGCCTCGGCCGATGCGACCGCGCAGCTGGTGCAGCTGACTCACCCCGAACCGGTCGGCGTCGACGATCACCATGACGGTCGCGTTCGGCACGTCGACACCGACCTCGACGACCGTGGTGCAGACCAGCACGTCGATGGCGCCGTCGTTGAATTGGCGCATCACGTGGTCTTTTTCATCGGACGGCAGCCTGCCGTGCAGCAGGCCGACGCGTACGCCGGCGAGCGGACCGGCGCTCAGCGTCTCGTACATCTCCACCGCGGCCGCGGTGGTCGGGCCCTCCTTCTCCGCCTTCTTCCCCTTGGCCGGTGGCGCGTCAGGATCCTCGCCGATGCGCGAACAGACGACGTAGGCCTGCCTGCCCTGGCCGACCTCCTCGACGATGCGCTCCCAGGCACGATCCACCCAGCCCGGGTGCAGTTTGCGCGGAACAACTTTCGACACGATCGGTGAGCGCCCCTTGGGCAGCTGGGTGAGCGTGGAGGTTTCGAGATCGCCGAGTGTCGTCATCGCGATGGTGCGCGGGATCGGGGTGGCGGTCATCACCAGCAGGTGCGGACTGATGCCGTCTTTTGCCTTGGCACGCAACGCGTCTCGCTGTTCGACACCGAAGCGGTGTTGTTCGTCGACCACTACGAGGCCGAGGTCGTAGAACTCGACGGCATCCTGGATCAGCGCGTGGGTACCGATGACGATGCCCGCCTCGCCGGTCATCGCGTCCAGCAATGCCGCTTTCTTCGCGGCCGTCGACATCGATCCGGTGAGCAGCACGACCTTCGTCGAGTTCTCCGCAGCGCCGAGTTCGCCCGCGTTGCCGAGGTCGCCGAGCATCGCCCGCAGCGACCGATAATGCTGGGCGGCCAGGACTTCGGTCGGCGCGAGCAGGGCGCATTGACGCCCCGAGTCCACGACTTGGAGCATGGCGTTCAGCGCCACGATCGTTTTGCCCGAACCCACCTCACCCTGCAGCAGGCGGTGCATCGGGCGGGTACGGGAGAGGTCCTCGGAGATCTCCGCGAGCACCTGCTGCTGGCCTTCGGTGAGCTCGAACGGCAAGCGCTCGTCGAAGGTGGCGGCGATGCCGTCGGCCGAGGGCGGGCAGGCGGGGGCGGTGCGGCCCTCCACCTCGTGGCGGCGTTCGGCCAGCACGAGCTGCAAGGCGAGCGCCTCATCGAAACGAAGCCTGTCCCTGGCCTTCTCGATATCCAGCTTGTGCTCAGGGAGGTGGATCAGGCGCAGCGCTTCCGAGAGCGCAAGCAGTTGGCGCTCCTCGCGCAGGTCGGCGGGCAGCGGGTCGTCGATGGGGTCGAGCTGGTCGAGTACCTGGCGAATGCAGGCCAGCAGGTCCCAGCTCTGGACCTTCGCGGTCGCCGGATACACGGGGACGAATTCGCGCTCGAAGAACGAGGCATCCACTCCGCCCGCGCCTTTCGCGCTCTGCGCCAGCCCGCGCAGCGCGCCGCTACCGCGCACGGAGGTGAGTTCCTCCACGCCGGCTTCGGCCTTGTCGGGCAGGATCAGGTAGTCGGGGTGCGAGAGGTTCCAGCGGTCGGGACGCCACCAGTGCACGGTGCCCGACATCATCGCTCGCACACCTTCTTTCACCAGATATCGCACCTTGTCGCCGTTGAAGAAGGTGGCTTCCAGTGGACGCTGGGCGCCGGTGTCGAGCTGCACCTTCAGCAGGGAGCCGCGCCGGTTCTTCATCGGGCGCAGTTCGGTTTTCGTGATGCGACCGATGACGGTGATGTGCGCACCCTCCTCCGGCTCCTCCTCGGTGAGGGGCTGCCCCTGCGTGGCGTAGCGCACCGGATAGTGGCGCAGCAGATCCTCGACCGTGGACATGTCGAACGCCTCGGTCAGCCGGTCGGCCGCCTTGACGCCCAGCACATGGTCGAGCCGGTCACTCAACGTCGCCATCTACTCGACCCCTATCTGCACCAGATCCGCTTGCTGTCCACCGGAATACACCACCACCTCGACGCCGGGGAAACCGGCCGTCACATGCTCGGCGAGCACCTGCGCCAGCTCGGGCCCCGTATCGGCGCCCATCAGCAGCGTCACCAATTCCCCACCGAGACCGAGCATCCGGTCGAGCAGAATGCGTCCCGCGCCGACCACATCGGGGTCGATCACCACCACATCCTGGCCGACGAGCCCGAGTCCGTCACCGGGAGAACACATTCCGACCATCGTCAGGGCCCGCACCCGGGCAGCCCGCAGGGCACCCCAGCGCATGGTCGCCGCCGCCTCCGACATCGCGAACGCGTCATCCACCGCGATCCGCCCGCGATCGTGCACCGCCAGCGCCGCGAGGCCCTGCACCATCGACGCGCTCGGCAGCAACAACACATCACGCGACCCGTCACGCGCGGCCACACCGACCGCGACGAGTTCCTGCGCGGGCAGGGCGCCGTTGGGCAGCACGAGTACCTCACGATGTGGCATCCGCCGAATCGCGGTCAGCAGAGTGCTCGTATCGACCTGCCGATCCCCGCGCAACACCACCGCCCCGGCATCTTCGAACAGGCGCGTGGCGGCAGCGCCTGCCACCACCGCCAGGACGCCGCGGTCCGCGAGGACACCGCGCGCGGCGGGATCGCCGAAGACGCGACCATCGCGAGCACCGCCGGTGACGGGAAAGACGTCTCCCTCCGCGGGACGCGACAGTCGATCACCGGCACCGCTCGCAACCTGCGCGCACACCGCGGAGTTGTCTCGCGCACCCGTCCCGCCCCGCGCGTGCCGCGCACCGAGCCGGTCGGCGCCTCGCGCGTGGTGGCCGTGATCGTGATGGCCGGGCTCGTGGTGGCCGCTGTGCGGCGCGGTCACCGCGAAACTCTCGATTCGAATGCTCGTCACCGTGCCCACCGCGAGCCCGGCCTCGATCGCCGCCCCCGCGTCGCGGCAGTGCACGTGGGCCGACCAGGTGCTGTCGCCGTCGCCGACCACCACCACCGAATCACCGAGAACAGCGAGTCGATCGCGCAGTCCACCCGCGGCGGTCTCGTCGGTGCCGGAGATCACGTACATGACCTCGAAGTGTGGATCAGCGTCCCGATCACGGTGATCATGGTCGTCGCGTATCCGCTGCTCCCGGCCGTCGGAAACGGCCTCCCCCTCGCCGTCGCGCGCAGGTCCGTGATCGATGTCACCGGACCCGCCGGGCAGAGTCGCTCCCTGCTCGTCGCCGTCGTCCGGCCGCCGGTGCGGCCCCTGGTCCGCGCGCTCGCCCCGCGTGTATCTGACTCGCGCGGGAGCCTCACCGCAGACTTCGGCCACGAGGCAGTCGAGCAACACCAGCAGCCCGCGAGCCCCCGCGTCGACGACTCCCGCCGCGCGCAGCACGCCCAGCTGGGTCGGAGTCCGGCTCAATGCCCGCGCGGCACCTTCGGCGGCGGCACGGGCCACCTCTTCCAGGGAGGGTTCGGCGACCTCGGCGGCCGCGGCGGCGGCGCGGTCGAGAACCGTCAGGATCGTGCCCTCGACCGGGGCACTCAGTCCCGTGCGCACGAGCACGGCCGACCGCCGCAATGCCTCCTGCAGCCGCGCACCGGTCAACGGGCCTGCGACAACGGCCTCCGCGATCCCGCGCAGGACCTGCGACAGGATGATGCCCGAGTTTCCGCGCGCACCCGTGGTCGCGCCGCGGGCCAAGGCCTGGGCGACGAGGTGGGACGTGGCGTCCTGCGCGTCGAGCACGGCCCGCTCCGCCGTCGCGACCGCGGCGCGCATGGTGGCCAGGAGGTTGGTCCCGGTGTCGGCGTCGGCGATGGGGAACACGTTGAGCGCGTCGATCTCCGCGCGGCGTAGCTCCAGGTCGGTGCGGCAACCGCGGGCCCAGACCAGCAGATCGGGGCCGTCGAGAGACTCCCGCACGTGCGCCACCGCCACCTCGCTCCCCGTTCTGCGTACCCGCGCGCCGAGCACGCACGCCAGGTTAGCGGCAGCTACCGACCGGGGTACGCTGACCTCGGACGGGCCCTCAGCCGGGCTGTGCTCGGCAGGTCGACCGGGATACCCGGTTTGGAACTTCGAGGCCCGGCCCGCTAGTCTTGCAGGGTTGCTTTGTGCGGCCCACGTGGGTCTGCGCTGGCCGACGACAGTCGGCAAGGCATTTGACGACATCAGTTTCCGGTTCAGCGGGCATTACGTGCGCCGCTGTCCGCTTATGACATGAAGGAGCTCGCGACATGGCTGCCGTTTGCGACGTCTGCGCCAAGGGCCCCGGTTTCGGGAAGTCGGTCTCGCACTCGCACCGGCGCACCAACCGTCGCTGGAACCCGAACATCCAGACCGTGCGTGCGCAGGTTGCCCCTGGCAACACCCGCCGGATGAACGTGTGCACCTCCTGCCTGAAGGCGGGCAAGGTCGTCCGCGGCTGATTTTCAGCCCGTACATTCTGCCGACAATGCCCCGGCACCCCTCGTGGGTGATCCGGGGCGTTGTCGTACAACGGCCCCGCGCCCTCGAACGAGCGCGCCGTGTCTGACTGGCGGATCGCGCCGCTCACGGCGAACCGGGTCACCGAACTCGCCGCGTGCCACATCGCCAGCTGGCGTGAGGCCTACGACACGCTCGTGCCCGCCCACATCCTCGACGGCTTCGACCTCGAACGCTCCGCGATCAATTGGGAACGTCGTCGGGCCGCGGGCACCCACCGGTTGCCGGTCGCGCTGGCCGGCGACCGCCTGATCGGTTTCGCCGCCGGGCGGGATCTGCCCGTACCCGGTCGACCGGCGGACCGGTGCCCGTCCACCGAGGCCGAACTCGAAGCGCTCTACGTCCGCAGTGCCTGGCACGGCACCGGCATCGCCGACGCCCTGATCGAGGCGGCCGCCCCCGGATCGCCGTGCACCCTCTGGGTCTTCGCCGACTATCCGCGCGCCCACGCCTTCTACCGCAGGCACGGCTTCACCGACACCGGCAACCGCCGCACCGACCCGTTCACCCTGCTGCCCGAACAATTGTGGCGACGCGAGCCGGGTTAATGTGACGCCATGAGTACCACCGAACCGGTCGCCGCCGCCGAGATCATCGACGGCGTGCTCCAGCTGACCATCGCCACCTCCGCCGCGGGCACCTCGATGGATTTCGACCTGATCAACGCGGGCACCGCGGCCCTGCGCGCCCTCGACCCGTCGGTCGGCGCGATCCTGCTCACCGGCGCGGGCGCGAACTTCTGCGCGGGCGGCAATGTCCGCAATTTCGCCGGGGCCGATGACCGCGGCGCCTACCTGCACCAGCTGGCCGACGAACTCCACGAGTTCGTCCGCGCGCTCGCGGCCGCCCCCGTTCCCGTGATCGCCGCGGTGCAGGGCTGGGCGGCGGGTGCGGGCATGAGCCTGGTCTGCGCCGCCGACATCGCGATCGGTGGGCCCTCGACGAAACTGCGCCCCGCCTACCCCGGCATCGGCCTGTCCCCCGACGGCGGCATGTCCTGGCTGCTCCCCCGGATCGTCGGCCTGGGCCGCGCCAGCGAGATCCTGCTCACCGACGCCGTCCTCGACGCCGACGAAGCCGTCCGCCTCGGCATCCTGAGCCGCACGGTCGCCGACGACGATATCCGCGCCGAAGCCCTCCACCTGGCACAGACCTTCGTCAACGGCCCCCGCGCCACCTACTCGGCCATGAAAAAACTGCTGGCCCAGTCGCCCACAGCGATTCTGGACCAGCAGCTCGATGCCGAACGCGACAGCATCTCGGCCGCCGCGAACAGCGACACCGGCCGCGAAGGCGTCGACGCCTTCGTCGGCAAGCGCAAGCCGAACTACGTCGGCCTCACCTAGAAGCCACCAACTCCGACATAGAAGTCACCAACTCCCGCGACTGAACTGACCACCCCGGCGCGACCAACGCCACGCCGGGTGTCAGCCACCACGGGTTTTCGGCCGCCTCGCATCCGAAGGGCGAGACGGAACGCCGAAGGCGCAGTATCGCCCTTCGGATGTGAGGCCCTCAGGGCCGAAAACCCCGCGGCGCCAGCCGCTCTAACAAGCAGCGCCGAGGGCGCTGAAGGTGTTCTGCAGCAGGCAGGTCACCTTCGCGTTCACGCCCGAGGAGATCGTCGAGGTGCCGGTGGAGGTCCATTCCTCGCCGACCTGGGTGGTGGCCACCGGTGCGGCCTGCTCGTTGTAGGGCTCGAGCTGCAGGCCTGCGGCGGTGGCCGAGCCCGCGCCCGCGGTGATGGCGGCGGCGACGGCGGCGGTCGCGAGGGCAGCGCGAACGGTGGAGATGTGCATCGGGTTGTGCTCCTTCATCATTCTCTTCTGGTGCGGGCGACGCCCCGGGTCAGGGCAGCCGCCAGTCGACGGGGTCGGCGCCGAGTTCGTCGAGCAGTTCGTTGACCCGGGAGAACGGTCGTGAACCGAAGAACCCGCGCGAGGCGGAAAGCGGTGAGGGGTGCGCCGATTCGACATAGGGCACCTCGGCGTCGACCAGTGTGGGTTTCAGTGAGCGGGCGTCGTTGCCCCACAGCACCGCCACGAGCGGCTCGTCACGGGCGACCAGCGCCCGGATCGCCTGCTCGGTGACCGCTTCCCAACCCTTGCCCCGGTGCGAGGCGGGCGCGCCGGGGGTGACGGTGAGTACCCGGTTCAGCAGCAGCACACCCTGATCCGACCAGGGGCTCAGGTCTCCGCAGGTCGGCGTATCGAAGCCGAGATCCTTGCTGTATTCGGCGAAGATGTTGGACAAGCTGCGTGGAACCGGCGAAACCTGCGGTGTGACAGAGAAACTCAGCCCCATCGCGTGGCCCGGTGTCGGGTACGGATCCTGGCCGACGATCAGCACGCGCACCGCGTCGAACGGGCGCTGGAACGCGCGCAGCACGTTCTCCCCTTCGGGAAGATAGCCGCGGCCCGCCGCGTTCTCTTCGCGAAGGAATTCGCCCATTTCGCTGATGCGGTCGGTGACCGGCTCCAGTGCCCGGGCCCAGCCCGGATCGATGATCTCCGACAGTGGTTTGGCACCCATGACCGCACAACCTATCGTTCGCCGTCGGTGGGCGTGGCGTCCGCCCCACGGAACGATTCCCAGCCGGTGCCGCCGGTGGGTGTCACGCCGTCGACGGTGACGCCACTGCCTGCGGTTACTACGCCGATCGGCCGCCAGCCCGCGGGGAGCGCCACCTCGGCCGGCCAGGTTCCGGCGAAGGCGTGGTCTTCGCCGCCGGCCAGAATCCATTGCGCGGCATCGGCATCGAGCAATGTCGCGAGGGCCGCCAGTTCGGGGTCGGTCAGTGCCGCGCTGTGCACGTCGATCGCGACGTTCGAGGCGGCGGCGAGATGCCCGAGGTCGGCGAGCAGTCCATCGGAGACATCGGTGAGGGCGGTCGGGGGGTGCGCGCCGAACGCGTCGATCACCGCCGCGTACGGCGGCTGCGGAACACGATGCGTCGCAAGGGCATAGGTGAACTCGGGATCGGCGAGGTCCGCGCCGCCGGTCAGGACGGCCAGCCCGGCGCCGGACCAGCCGAGTTCGCCTGCCACCGCGACGATGTCACCGGCCACCGCGCCCGAGCGGGTGATCGCGGGCTGTCCGCCGAGGTCGCCGAACGCGGTCACCGAGACGATCAGCTGATCGCTGCGCACCAGGTCGCCGCCCGCGATGGAACCCCCGGCGCGGCCGGCCTCGATCCACATCCCGTCGGCGATCCCTTCGACCACGGACACGGGGGTGTCGGCCGGGCAGCCGAGCGCGACCACGAACGCGGTAGGCCGCGCACCCATCGCCACCACATCGGCGGCGTTCTGGGCGATGGCCTTGCGGCCGATGTCGACGGGCGAGGACCAGTCGAGGCGGAAGTGTCTGCCTTCGACGAGCATGTCGGTGCTCACCACGAACCGCCCATCGGGCGCCGCGACCAGCGCGGCGTCGTCACCGGGGCCGAGCAGCACGTGCGCGGCCTGCTCCCGACCGGCGTTGATCCGGTCGATCAAGGCGAATTCGCCCAGCTCACGCACCGTCTGCGGACGGCTGTCCTCGCTGATGACCGACCCCTTCCCGCTGTGCTGCTGACCGACGAAATCGCCCCGACGGTACCCTTTCGGAGGCGATCGGGCACCACCGACGGCGCAGGCGAACCAGCGAACGGAAGGACCACACAGCTATGGCGGACTCGACACCGGAGGATCGCGACGAGGCGACCACTCCCGACGACACCGCCGCTGCCGACCCGAATTCGTCCGGCGACGAGCCGACGTCCGACGACACACCGTCGTCCGGCGAAGGCGCCCACCCGGAACCCGCCGCCGAGCCGAGCCTCGCCGCCGACACAGACAGGGACGCGGGCGATTCGGAGTCCGACGACGAGGACGAGGACTCCGACGATGCCGACCTCGAGTCACACCACTCTCCCGCGCTGATCGCCACCGCGGTCGCCCTGCCCGTCGTCTTGATCGTCGCCGTCCTGGTCGCCGCCTTCATCGCCCTGCGCGCCCCCGTCGAACGCGAGCCCCTCGCCCTCGGCCCGGTCCCGGCCCCCGCCGCCGACGGCCCCGCCTGTCAAACACTGCTCCCGGCCCTGCCCGCCGAGCTCGGCGACTACACCAAGTCGACCCTCGTCGAACCCGCCCCGCCGGCCACCCGCGCCTGGCAGCTCCCCGACGGCGGCGATCCGATCACGCTGCGCTGCGGCCTCGACCGGCCCCTCGAGTTCAACCGCGCGTCACCGCTGACGGTGATCGACGGCGTGAAGTGGTTCCAGGTCCGCGACGAGGTCGGCAAGACCGGCACCTGGTTCGCCGTCGACCGCGAGACCTACATCGCGCTGACCGTCCCCGACGGCTCCGGCACCAGCGCGGTGCAGACCGTGTCCGACATCATCAACGCGAATCTGCCTGCCCGCGAACCGACTCCGGGCGAACTCTGAGCTAACAGACTGGTGCCGTGAGGCTTTCGCGCACAACCCCGCCGAAAGCCCTGCGGCCGAACAGGACTACCGCAGCCCGGTTCCGCGCGCGAGCGCCGTCTCGATCAGCGTCGACACCAGCGTCGGGTAGTCGATTCCGGTCGCTTCCCACATCCGCGGGTACTGCGAGATCGGCGTGAAGCCGGGCATCGTGTTGATCTCGTTGATCACCGGACCGTTCTCGGTGACGAAGAAGTCGACCCGCGCCAGCCCCTGGCAGTCGAGCGCGCGGAACGCCCGCACCGACAGCTCCCGGATCTCGTCGGCGACATCGTCGTCGAGCTTGGCGGGCACATCGAATTCGCACACGTCGTCGAGGTATTTGGTGGCGAAGTCGTAGAACTCGGGGGCGGCCGCGTCGGCATCGGGCATGCGGATCTCGGAGACGACGCTGCCGCGCACCTCACCATCGGCGAATTCCAGTACGCCACACTCGACTTCGCGTCCGACGATGCCCGCTTCGATGATCACCTTGGGGTCGTGCGCACGGGCGGCGGAGATCGCCGCGGCGAGATCGGCCCAATCGGTGATCTTGGTGATGCCGATCGAGGAGCCACCGCGCGCGGGCTTCACGAAGGCAGGGAGGCCGATCCGGGTCCGGTCGGCCTCGGACAGGGTCTCGGTGCCCGGCCGCAGCACGACCTGCACGCCGACGGGCAGCGATTCGGCGGCCAGCAATTTCTTGGTGAACTCTTTGTCCATGCCCGCCGCGCTGGCCAGCACGCCCGCGCCGACATAGGGAATCCCGGCGAGTTCGAGCATGCCCTGCAACGTGCCGTCCTCACCGAAGGGGCCGTGCAGGATCGGGAACACGACGTCGACATTGCCGAGGACGTCGCTCGAGTCGAGGGCGACCAGCGCACCGGAGCGGCCGGGGTCAGCGGCGAGGGTGAGAGCGGTTCCCGACGCGTCGACCTGCGGTTGCACGCCGTGGCTCAGCGCCAGCTCGCCGATCCCGTCGGCCAGTACCCAGCCGCCGGTCGGGGTGATGCCGATCGGCACCACCTCGTAGCGGGTGGGATCGAGGTTGCGCAGCACACTGCTCGCCGACACGCACGAGACGGCGTGCTCGCTGCTGCGCCCGCCGAACACCACAGCCACCCTGATCCGTTCCGTCATGAACGTCACCGTAGTAGGTTCTCGCCGCCGTGGCGCTATCGCCCTTATTCGGGCTTGATCCGCCTGCCGAGCAGGCTGCCGACCGCCTCGCTCACCGATAGCCCCTCATGACACACCCTGTGCACCGCGTCGGTGAGCGGCATCTCCACCCCGTGCTCGGCGGCCAGGGCCCGCACCGATGTGCACGACTTCACACCTTCGGCCACCTGCCCATTGGTCGCTTCCTGCGCGGCGCTCATCGTGCCGCCCGCACCGAGCGCGTACCCGAAGGACCGGTTGCGCGACAGCGGCGAGGTACAGGTAGCCACCAGATCGCCGACACCCGCCAACCCGGCCAGCGTCACCGGCTGCGCGCCCAGCGCCACCCCGAGCCGGATCACCTCGGCGAGCCCGCGCGTGATCAGGCTGGCCGCCGTGTTGTCGCCCAATCCCATTCCCGAAGCGATGCCGCAGGCGAGCGCGATGACGTTCTTGCACGCGCCACCGATCTCGCAGCCGATCACATCGGTATTGGTGTACGGCCGGAAGTACCCGGTGGCACACGCGCGCTGCGCGACCCCGGCCCGCTCGGTGTCGGTGCAGGCGATCACCGTCGCCGCGGGCTGCCGTTCGACGATCTCGTGCGCCAGATTCGGGCCCGACAACACCGCGATGCGTCCCGGCTCGGCCCCGGTGACCTCCGCGATCACCTGACTCATCCGCAGCAGCGTGCCGGTCTCGATCCCCTTGGCCAGACTCAACAGCGTGGCGTCGGACCCGATATCGCCCTTCCACAGATCCAGATTCGCCCGCAACGATTGCGACGGCACCGCCAGCACCACCAGATCCGCTCCGTCCAGCGCGACCCGATGGTCATCGGTGCCCCGCACCGGTGGCAACTGCACGCCGGGCAGGTAGAACGGATTGCGGTGCTCGGTATCGAGCGCCTGCGCCACCTCGGGCCGCCTGGCCCAGATCGTCACGTCGGTCCCCGCCTCGGCCAACACCTTCGCGAACGCCGTACCCCACGACCCCGCACCCATAACCGCCGCCCTCGTCATCAGCCCAATATGCCATGCAAGGATCGGAACCATGCACACCGTGCACGCCGTGATGGCGGTCAAACACATCGGCCGGGCCAAGAGCAGGCTGGCGAACGTGCTGAGCACCGAGCAGCGGGCCCAGCTCGTGCTCGCCATGTTCACCGACACCGCCGTTGCCGCCACCGCGGTGCCCGAGCTGTTGTCGCTGACCGTGGTCACGCCAGATCCGCTGGTCGCCGCCCGCGCGCGCGAGCTCGGCGCGCACGTGCTCGATGAGCCACCGGCCGGTGCCGACCCGCTCAACACCGCGCTCGCCGCGGGCGCCGCCCACGTGCGCGATCGCCACGGACCCACCGCGCTGCTCGCGCTGCAGGCCGACCTGCCCGCTCTCCGCCCGTCCGAACTGGCCGACGTTCTCACCGTCGCCGTCAGCGCGCGATCGGTGGTGATCGATCACACCGGTACCGGCACCGCCGCATTGCTGATCCGCGACACCACCGCGCCGCTGTCGCCCCGCTTCGGCGCCGATTCCGCGCGCGCACACCGCGACGACGGCGCCGTGCCGCTGCTCGGGCACTGGCCGGGCCTGCGCTGCGATGTCGACACCCCCGAGGATCTCGATCTCGTCCGCACGCTCGGCGTCGGCGAATTCACCACCTCGACGCTGCGTGAATTCGGATTCTCATCGCACAGAAGTGATCCCGTTCGCACTGTGTGCTAGCTGATCGCCACAATCGGACCGGTCGGAACGAATCGTGCAATGTCGTGATGCGCGGCGCCCGTTCCTCGAGGGATGATTGATCTCGTGAGCGATACGGAAACCATCAAGCAGCTGCCCCCGATTTCCCCGCCACCTGCGGCCGCCCTCGCCTCGGGCGGTGACGCGAGCGCGCAGCGGTTGCCCAGAGATCGCTACCTCAACCGCGAGTTGAGCTGGCTCGACTTCAACGCCCGTGTCCTGGCCCTGGCCGAGGACGCCTCGTTGCCGTTGCTGGAGCGAGCCAAATTCCTCGCGATCTTCGCGTCGAACCTCGACGAGTTCTACATGGTGCGCGTGGCCGGCTTGAAACGCCGTGCCGAGACCGGCCTGTCGGTGCGCTCGGCCGATGGTCGCTCACCGTCGGAACAGCTGGAGATGATCACCGCCCGTGCCCAGGAGCTCGCCGAGCGGCACGCGAAGGTGTTCATCGACGCGGTGAACCCGGCGCTGGCCGTCGAGGGCATCGACATCATCGGCTGGAGCGACCTCGACGACGATGAGCGCCAACGCCTGTCGAACTACTTCACCGACCAGGTGTTCCCGGTCCTCACACCGCTCGCCGTCGACCCGGCGCACCCGTTCCCCTACATCTCGGGCCTGAGCCTGAATCTGGCCGTGACCGTGCGTGATACCGGCACCGGCGGTGAGCACTTCGCCCGCGTGAAGGTGCCCGACAACGTCGACCGTTTCGTGCGCGTACGCCGCACCGGCGCGCCGTCGGCGATCGCGGCGTTCCTGCCGATGGAAGACCTCATCGCCGCCCACCTCGACCTGCTGTTCCCCGGTCTGACCGTGGTGGAGACGCATTCGTTCCGGATCACCCGCAACGCCGATTTCGAGGTCGACGAGGACCGCGACGAAGACCTGCTGCAGGCGATGGAGCGCGAACTCGCCCGCCGCCGCTTCGGCAAGCCGGTGCGCCTCGAGGTCTCCGACGACATGACCGAGCACATGCTGGAACTGCTGTTACGTGAGCTCGAGGTCGACCCCGCCGATGTGATCCAGGTGCCCGGCCTGCTCGACCTGTCCTGCCTGTGGCAGGTCTACGGTGTCGACCGCCCCGAGCTGAAAGACGCGCCGTATGTTCCAGCCACTCCGGCGGCCTTCGGCGAGCGCGAGACTCCGCGCAACGTCTTCGCCGCGCTACGCGAGGGCGACGTGCTGGTGCACCACCCCTACGACTCCTTCTCCACCAGCGTGCAGCGCTTCATCGAACAGGCCGCGGCCGACCCGCAGGTACTGGCGATCAAGCAGACGCTCTACCGCACCTCCGGTGACTCCCCCATCATCAATTCGCTGATCGAGGCCGCCGAGGCGGGCAAGCAGGTCGTCGCGCTGGTCGAGATCAAGGCCCGCTTCGACGAGCAGGCCAACATCAAATGGGCACGCGAGCTGGAACAGGCGGGCGTGCACGTGGTCTACGGCCTGGTCGGTCTGAAGACCCACTGCAAGACCTGCCTGGTGGTGCGCCGCGAGGGTTCCACGATCCGGCGCTACTGCCACATCGGCACCGGCAACTACAACCCGAAGACCGCGCGCCTGTACGAGGACGTGGGGTTGTTCACCGCCGCACCGGAGATCGGCGCCGATCTCACCGACCTGTTCAATTCGCTGACCGGCTACTCCCGCAAGGAGGACTACCGCAATCTGATGGTCGCGCCGCTGGGCGTGCGCGCGGGCATCATCGAGCGGATCGATCGCGAGATCGAACTGGCCGGACAGGGCGCGGCCGCCCGGATCCGGATCAAGGCCAACGCGATCGTCGACGAGCAGATCATCGACGCGCTCTACCGGGCCTCCCAGGCGGGTGTGCCGGTGCAGATCGTGGTGCGCGGCATCTGCGGCCTGCGCGCGGGTGTGCCCGGTCTGAGCGAGAACATCGAGGTGCGGTCGATCCTCGGCCGGTTCCTGGAACATTCCCGGGTCATGGAATTCGGCGCGCAGGAGCAGACCTGGATCGGCAGCGCCGACATGATGCACCGCAATCTCGACCGCCGCGTCGAAGTGATGGTGCAGGTGAAGGATCCCAAACTCGTCGATCAGCTCGCGCAGGTGTTCGATTCCGCGCTCGATCCGGCGACCCGCTGCTGGATCCTGCTGCCGGACGGCACCTGGCAGGCCAGTCCCACCGATGTCGAGGCCGACCAGGTGCGTGATCACCAGGCCTTCCTCATGCGCCGGCGTCGTCCCGATCAGCCGTGAGCGCACAGAGCAAGGATGCGTCGTTGCGTGACCCCCGCGTACGGCCCAATATCCATGCCGCGGGGGCGGTCCTGTGGCGTGCGGGCGCGCTCGGCCCGGAGATCGGCGTGATCCACCGGCCGAAATACGGCGACTGGTCGCTGCCGAAGGGCAAGCTCGATCCCGGCGAGACCCCGGTGGTCGCGGCCGTGCGCGAGGTGGGCGAGGAAACCGGCCTCGCTGCCACGCTGGGGCGCTATCTCGGCCACGTCACCTATCCGATCCCGGGCCACCGTCAGCTCAAGCGGGTCGACTACTGGGCTGCCGAGGCGGCCGACGGCGACTTCGCCGTCAACGACGAAGTCGACCAGCTGCGGTGGTTCCCGTTGGCCCGGGTGATGGACCAATTGTCGTATCCGATGGATCGCCAGATCGTGCGGATCTTCGCGCGGCTGCCCGCCCGCACCAACACGGTGCTGCTGGTGCGCCACGCCAAGGCGGGCAAGCGCAACCGCTTCGACGGACCCGACGAGTTACGGCCGCTCGAGGCCGCCGGGGAACAGCAGGCGAAGGCATTGACGCCGAATCTGTTGGCGTTCGGCGCATCCGAGATCTATTCCGCCGATCCCCTGCGCTGCATCCAAACCGTGACCCCGTTGGCGGAACAGCTCAACGCCGAAATCAATTGCGAGCCAATGTTTTCCGAGCAAGGTTACGATTCAGCGAAAAGCACGGCGCGGCAACGATTTCTGTCGTTGGTAACAGATCGGGGGGTGCCGGTCGTGTGTAGTCAGGGCGGGGTGATTCCCGATCTCACCCAGTGGCTGGCCGAGCAGGGCGGGCTCACGCTGCCCTCGGCGCGCAATCGCAAGGGCAGCGTCTGGGCATTGTCGTTCGTCGCGGACCGATTGGTCGCGGCGGACCATATGGACCGTTCGTTGTCGACGGCAATCGTCACCACCTGAGTCACCCGGACCGGCTCGGAAACAGCCGAAACGGCCCCGGGATTCCCGGGGCCGTTCTCGGTCCAGTGGTGGGTGATGCGGCCTACGTGCACATTCCCCGACCTGATCCCGCTGCGGCAGGATCAACGAGCACGACGGGCGGCAGTCTTCTTAGCAGCAGTCTTCTTGGCGGCAGGAGCCTTCTTCGCAGCGGTGGTCTTCTTGGCGGCCGTGGTCTTGGCCGCCGTCACCTTCTTGGCAGGAGCCTTCTTGGCCGCCGTCACCTTCTTGGCGGGCGCCTTCTTGGCCGCCGTCACTTTCTTTGCCGCCGTGGTCTTCTTGGCGGCAGGTGCCTTGGTGGCGGCCTTACGGGCCGTGGTCTTGGCCGGACCCTTGGACGGCGTGGCCTTCTTGGCCGCGGTCTTCTTCGCCGCGGTCTTCTTGGCTGCCGCCTTCTTCGCCGCCACCGGGGCATTCACGCCCCGCTTGACGGCAGGCCCGGACGAGGCCAGCTTCTGCTTACCCGCGATGACTGCCTTGAACTGCGCGCCCGGCCGGAAGGCAGGCACCGAAGTAGCCTTCACCTTCACGGTTTCACCGGTACGCGGGTTACGGGCAACCCGGGGAGCACGCTTGCGCTGTTCGAACACACCGAATCCGGTGATGGTGACGCTCTGACCCTTGTGCACGGCACGGACGATGGTGTCGACAACATTCTCGACAGCCGCGGTAGCCGTCCGCCTGTCCGTACCCAACTTTTCGGTCAGAACGTCGATCAGTTCCGCCTTGTTCATTGAATCCTCCGCAGACTAATGGCCCGTCGTCGGACCGACTAGGTACCACGGTAAACCCAGTTTGAGCAAGAGTCTATGTGCCACGCCAAAATTCATGTGGTTTAGCACACGTCCAGCTACCGCCGCCCAGGATGCGCCCCTAAGCGCCCCAGCTGATTACGCCCGTGAAATAGGCTCCGGCAGCGTCACGGGTTTCCATGACGGCCTTCCCTTTTCGAACTCGCTGATCTCGTCGGCGCGGCGCAGCGTGAGGCCGACATCGTCCAAACCCTCCAGCAGACGCCACCGGGTGTAGTCGTCAATATCGAACGGCAACACGACGGTTCCCGCTGTGACGGTGCGCGCGGACAGGTCGACAACCAATTCGATGCCGGGCTGTTCCTCGATCAGCTTCCAGAGCATTTCGACATCGTTCTGTGACATCTGCGCGGCCAACAGCCCGCCCTTGCCCGCATTTCCACGGAAGATGTCCGCGAAACGCGACGAGATGACCACCCGAAAGCCGTAGTCCGACAGCGCCCACACAGCGTGCTCACGCGAAGAACCGGTACCGAAATCCGGGCCCGCCACCAGCACGCTGCCCCGGGTGTACGGCTCGGTGTTGAGAATGAACTCCGGATCGGCACGCCAACCGGCGAACAAGCCGTCCTCGAAACCCGTTCGGGTCACGCGCTTCAGGTAAACGGCGGGGATGATCTGATCGGTGTCGACATTGGACCGGCGCAGCGGTACGCCGATGCCTTTGTGAACGGTGAAGGCTTCCATAACGATTCCCTTTCGATCTGTAGGTGATCGGTGACTCAGGCCAGATCGGCAGGCGAGGACAGGGTTCCACGGACCGCCGTGGCGGCCGCGACCAGCGGCGAGACCAGGTGCGTGCGACCGCCCTTGCCCTGCCTGCCCTCGAAATTGCGGTTCGAGGTCGACGCGCAGCGCTGGCCGGGTTCGAGCTGATCGGGATTCATACCCAGGCACATCGAGCAGCCCGCCTGACGCCATTCCGCGCCCGCGGCGGTGAAAATCTCGCCGAGTCCTTCTTTTTCCGCCTGCGCGCGCACCCGCATCGAGCCAGGCACAACCAGCATTCGTACGCCCTCGGCGACCTGGCGTCCCTTCAAAACATCGGCCACCGCGCGCAAATCTTCGATCCGGCCGTTGGTGCAGGAGCCGACGAATACGGTGTCGACGCTCACCTCACGCAGCGGCATTCCCGGCGTCAGGTCCATGTAGCGCAAGGCCTTCTCGGCGGATTCGCGCTCGTTCTCGTCGGCGATCTGGGCCGGGTCGGGCACATTCGCGCCCAGCGGCAGGCCCTGGCCGGGGTTGGTGCCCCAGGTGACGAACGGGGTGAGCGTGTTCGCGTCGATGTGGACCTCGGCGTCGTACTGCGCGCCTTCGTCGGTGACCAGCGCGTCCCAGGAGGCCACTGCGGCATCCCAGTCGGCTCCCTGCGGTGCGTGCGGGCGGCCCTTCAGGAATTCGTAGGTCACCTCGTCGGGGCCGATCATGCCGGCGCGTGCGCCCGCTTCGATGGACATGTTGCAGATCGTCATCCGCGCTTCCATCGACAGCTTGCGGATCGCCTCGCCGCGGTATTCCAGCACATAGCCCTGGCCGCCGCCCGTGCCGATCTCGGCGATCACGGCGAGGATCAGGTCCTTGCTCGTGACGCCCGGCGCCAATTCACCGTCGACGGTGATCGCCATCGTCTTGAACGGGCGCAGCGACAGCGTCTGGGTGGCGAGCACGTGCTCGACCTCGCTGGTGCCGATGCCCATCGCCAGCGCGCCGAAGGCGCCGTGGGTGGAGGTGTGGCTGTCACCGCAGACGACAGTCATGCCGGGCTGGGTGAGACCCAGCTGCGGACCGACCACGTGCACGATGCCCTGCTCCGCGTCGCCCATCGAGTGCAGGCGCACGCCGAATTCGGCGCAGTTGCGGCGCAGCGTCTCCACCTGGGTACGCGAGATCGGGTCGGCGATCGGCTTGTCGATATCGGTGGTGGGGACGTTGTGGTCCTCGGTGGCGATGGTGAGATCGGTCCTGCGCACCGGACGGCCCGCCGCGCGTAGCCCGTCGAAGGCCTGCGGACTGGTCACCTCGTGCACGAGGTGCAGATCGATGTAGATCAGGTCGGGTTCGCGGGAGGAACCATCGCCTTCGCCAGTGACGACGACGTGCTGTTCCCACACCTTCTCGGCCAGTGTGCGAGCGCGCTCGGCCATAGCTTGATCACCTTTCGACGGGCATACTTGGTATCTCAGCATTTGAGACGTTAGTATCGTTCTATGAGACAGCATAGCGGTATCGGTGTTCTCGACAAAGCCGTGGCGGTGCTCTATGCCGTCGCCGACGAGCCCTGCGGTCTCAACGACCTGTGCACCCGCACCGGCCTGCCACGCGCCACCGCGCATCGGCTGGCGGTCGGGCTGGAGACGCACCGGCTGCTGGCCCGTGACGGCAACGGACTGTGGCGGCCGGGGCCCGCGCTCACCGAGTTGTCGGCGGGGGCGGCCGATCCACTGGTGGAGGCCGCCGGTGCCATTCTGCCCCGTCTGCGCGAGATCACCGGCGAGAGCGTCCAGCTCTACTGCCGCGACGGTCACGCCCGCGTCTGCGTCGCCGCGCTGGAGCCGCCCGTCGGCCTGCGCGACACGGTGCCGGTCGGTTCGCGACTACCGCTCACCGCGGGTTCGGCGGCGAAGGTGTTGCTGGCATGGGCCGATCCCGAGTTGCAGCGCACGGTCCTGGCCGACGCGGTGTTCGGCGACCGGGCACTGGCCGAGGTGCGCAAGCGCGGCTGGGCGCAGAGTGCCGCCGAGCGCGCGCAGGGGGTGGCGAGCGTGTCGGCGCCGGTGCGCGATGCGGGCGGGGTGATCGTGGCCGCCGTGTCGGTCTCGGGGCCGATCGATCGAATGGGCCGTAGGCCGGGCGCGCGCTGGGCCGCCGATCTGGTCGCGGCCGCCGAGGCGTTGCACAAGCGATTGTAGAAACGAAGAAGGCCCCCGGTCGGATTCGACCGGGGGCCTTACTTTGCTTTGTAGCCCCGACGGGATTCGAACCCGCGCTACCGCCTTGAGAGGGCGGCGTCCTAGGCCGCTAGACGACGGGGCCAGGACGATCTCACAGAGTGAAACCTTGCTGGGGTACCAGGACTCGAACCTAGAATGGCTGTACCAGAAACAGCTGTGTTGCCAATTACACCATACCCCAAAGACCGAAACGCCCGGCCTTGCAATCCCCACCGAGTGGTTGTCGGTGTTGCGAGGCCGTGTTCCGCGGCGATGAGAAGATTACCAAACACTAGGGGGTAAACTACAAATCGCCTGGTCAGAAGCCGCTTTTCGGCCGTTTCGACCCTGCTGGAGCGGATGCGGCGCAGGGCCGCACCCGCTTCCCACAGCTACTGCGCGGCAGGAGCCCAACCACGGGCGGCACGCAGTCGATCGAGTGAGGCCTCGCGACCCAGCAATTCCATCGACTCGTACAGCGGCGGGCTGATGTGCGAACCCGTCACCGCGACCCGCACCGGCGCGAACGCCTTACGCGGCTTGAGCCCCAGATCGTCGATCAGCGCCTTTTTCAGCGCCTCCTCCAGTGCCGGGGTGGTCCACTCGCCCAGCGGCTCCACAGCGGCGATCGCGGCGTCGAGCACGGGGTCGGCCTCGGCGCCGAGATTCTTGGTGCCCGCCGCCTGGTCGATCGCGAACTCCGCGGGCGCGACGAAGAGGAACTTCAGCAGGTCCCACGCGTCACCGAGCACCACGATGCGGGTCTGCACGAGTTCGGCGGCGACCAGGAATGTCTTCTCGTCGACTTCGGCCCCGATGTGGCCCTTCGCGGTGAGGAACTCACGCAGACGGTGACCGAAATCGCCGGGCTCGAGAAGGCGAATCTGCTCGGCGTTGATCGCGTCGGCCTTCTTCTGATCGAAGCGGGCCGGATTCGAATTCACCGAGGAGATATCGAAAGCCGCGACCATTTCCAGCATGGAGAACACATCGCGGTCCTCGCCGATGCTCCAGCCGAGCAGGGCGAGGTAATTCAGCAAACCCTCGGGGATGAATCCGCGGTCCCGATGCAGAAACAGATTCGATTCCGGGTCGCGCTTGGACAGTTTCTTGTTGCCCTGACCCATCACGAACGGCAGATGCCCGAACTCGGGCGTGAACTCGGCAACCCCGATACGCTGCAGCGCGGCATACAGCGCGAGCTGACGTGGTGTCGAGGAGAGCAGATCCTCACCCCGCAACACATGGGTGATCCGCATCATCGCGTCGTCCACCGGATTCACCAACGTGTAGAGCGGGTCACCATTGCCACGGGTGAGGGCGAAATCGGGGACGGTGCCGGCTTTGAAGGTGGTTTCGCCGCGAACGAGATCATTCCATCCGAGATCTTCGTCGGGCATCCGCAAACGGACCACGGCGGGGCGACCCTCGGCTTTGTACGCCGCGATCTGCTCGGCGCTGAGATCGCGATCGAAATTGTCGTAACCGAGTTTCGGGTCGCGGCCGACGGCGCGATGACGGGCCTCGACTTCCTCCGGCGTCGAGAATGCCTCATAGGCCTCCCCGGCCTCGAGCAACCGGCGCACCACATCCAGATGCTGATCGCGGCGCAGCGACTGCCGGTAGGGCTCGTAGGGTCCGCCGACCTCGGGGCCCTCGTCCCAGATGAGCCCCAGCCAGCGCAGCGCGTCGAGCAGCGCGCGGTAGGAATCCTCGGAATCGCGGGCGGCGTCGGTGTCCTCGATGCGGAACACGAATTTGCCGCCGTGGTGGCGCGCGAACGCCCAGTTGAACAGCGCCGTGCGCACCAGGCCGACGTGCGGCGTACCGGTCGGCGACGGGCAGAAACGGACCCGTACTTCAGTCATGACTCTCTTCTCCGCTGGTCTCAGCGCTTGGTGGCAACAGGATTGGTGAGGGTGCCGATGCCCTCGACGGTGACCGACACGTTCTGCCCGGCCTGCAGCGGACCGACGCCTTCCGGTGTGCCGGTGAGGATCACGTCACCGGGCAGCAGGGTCATCACCGAGCTGATCCATTCGATGATCTTCGGAATATCGTGCAGGAACAACGACGTGCGGCTGCGCTGACGGACCTCGCCGTCGACCTCGGTGACGATCTCCAGATCGCTTGGATCCAGCGCGGTTTCGATCCACGGGCCGAGCGGGCAGAACGTGTCGTAGCCCTTGGCCCTGGTCCACTGGCCGTCGTGGCGCTGCTGGTCACGAGCAGTGACGTCGTTGGCGATGGTGTAGCCGAGGATCACCTCGGACGCCTTGGCCGCGGCCACGTCCTTGCACGGACGGCCGATCACCACGGCCAGCTCGCCCTCGTAGTCGACCTGAGAAGAGCTGGGCGGCAGGATGATCGATGCGTTCGGGCCGATGATCGAGGTGTTCGGCTTGATGAAGATCACCGGGTCCACCGGCGCCGCACCGCCCATTTCGGCCGCGTGGGCGGCGTAGTTCTTCCCGATGCAGATCACTTTGCTCGCCAGGATCGGTGCCAGCAGGCGGATATCGGCCAGCGGCCAGCTCCGTCCGGTGAACGTCGGCGAGCCGAACGGATGTTCGGCGATCTCCTTGGCGACGGCATCGCTTCCGTCACCCTCGATGCTGACGAAAGCGACTCCATCGGGACTGGCAACTCGACCTAAGCGCATGCCCCGGAGTCTATCGAGACGGGGCTACCTGCCCGAACGCACCCGTGATGCGACACCGGTCGCTCGATAGCCGCCCGGTGGAAGTGCGGGCAAGATCACACCGGTGTGATTCGAAGCCACTGCCCGCCTGCGGGATTCGCGCGTGCGCCGATGTGACCCGTCAGACACCTCGCCGGTGCGGAAATTCCACGGGTCACCGGTGTAGCGTGATCATCGACGTTCAAACAATGAGACATCAATCTCAGATAATGAGATGCAATCGTGCAATTCGGCGAGGTGAGAATCGTGACAGACGCGCGGCCGATGGCCCCAGTGACGCGGATCGGTGACGGCAGACGCTGGATGATGCTCGCCCTCGGTGTCTTCGCGCAGACCTCGAGTTCGATCTTCATCCACGGCACCCCGTTCCTGCTGCCCGCGCTCACCGCTCGTGGCGATTCACTCGCGTCCGCCGGAGCCCTGGTGGCATTGCCGACCGTAGGTCTGGTCTGCACCCTGATCGCCTGGGGGTACGTGGTCGACCGGATCGGCGAACGCATCGTGCTGGTGGCGGGGACCCTGCTGATGTTCGTGGCAGGCGTCGCAGCGGCCGTGGTGGACAACCCGGTCGCGTTCGGTGCGCTGCTGTTCGTGGGCGGCATCGGCGCCGCCAGCTCCAACGGCGCGAGTGGCCGGGTGATCGTCGGCTGGTTCCCGCCGGACCGGCGTGGCCTGGCCATGGGTATACGCCAGACCGCACAGCCACTGGGCGTCGGCATCGGCGCGCTCACCATCCCGTGGGTGGCCGCGCACCACGGCATCCCCGCGGCGCTGCTGGTACCGGCCCTGATGGCCGGGGTCGCCGCGATCGGCTGCCTGGTCGGCATCATCGACCCACCGCGACCGGCCGCGAAGGCCGCCGATCGCGCCAATCCCTATCGCGGCGACTCCACTCTGTGGCGCATCCACGGCGTCTCGATCCTGCTGGTCGTCCCCCAGGCCACACTGTGGACCTTCGGCCTGCTGTGGCTCCACGTCGACCTGGGTTGGTCACTGGCCGCGGCAGGCGCCTTGATGACCGCCACCCAATTCCTCGGCGCCGCAGGCAGAATCGGCGCGGGAGCCTGGTCGGACCGAGTCGGCTCCCGCCTGGGCCCCCTGCGTCAGGTAGCCATCGCCGCCGCCCTCGCCATGGCCGCCCTGACTGTCACCGCCTGGACCGACTGGTGGTGGGCCGCCGTCCCGTTGATGGTCGCGGCTTCAGTGATCTCGGTGTCCGACAACGGATTGGCGTTCACAGCCGTGGCCGAGATCGCCGGCCCCTTCTGGAGCGGTCGCGGCCTCGGCATCCAGAACACCGGCCAGAACCTCGCGATAGCCGCCGTCCCACCACTTTTCGGTGCCGTGATCACGGCGACCGGCTTCCCTGTGGTCTACGCCTTGGCGGCGGTCGCCGCAGTGGCGGCGGTGCCCTTGGTACCCAGAGAATCCCGAAAGTAACGGCACGGCAGTCTGGTTCATCGAGACACGGCGCCCCCTACCCTGCTCGCACCCCTGCCCACGAATTGCGTTCCGGGACAGTCGAGTAGCCGTATCACCCACTCACCGGACACAATTCGATCCGCGCCACCAACGGCAAAGGCTCGCTCCGGCATTCAGCCGGAGCGAGCCTAGTTGCCGAGCTGTCAGAACTCGATCAGCTGTTCGGGATCGAAGGACAATCGAACATCGCTGTCTCCCTGCAACACTGCGTCGAACATCGAGCCGGATCCGACCGCCGGATCGGCACGATAGGTACCTGCGCCCGCATCGAGCAGCAGCCGGATGACTCGAATGCTGGGCCGATGCTCCACGATCCAATATTCGGGAATCCCGAGCGCCGCATACTCACCGACTTTTCGCACCCGATCGGTACGTTCGCTCCCGCTGCCCGGCGAGACCACCTCGACAACGAGCAAGACATCGAGTCCTGGAAGAATTTTCGGCACCTCGTCCACGATCACCGATCGTGCGACGTCACGAGGAACGATGAGAACGTCAGGCTTCCGTACACCGGAAGGGGTGCTGATCTCCCACTCACCGCCGTCGAGGACCACCAGTGAGTCGTTGGGCAGTGCGCCTCGCACTATTTGAGCCAGCCGGTGCGCGATCCAGTTGTGCCGAGCCCCCGCAGCCACCTCGACCAACCACCCGTCCTCGAGTTCGAACCCTTTGCCGTCCTCCGACAGGTCGTGCAGATCGAGCACAGTGTAGGGGCCGAAGCCGCTGTCACCGACAGCGCGGTCAACCGTCATCTCGCCTCCCGATCTGGGGCCTTCCACCCTTCATCTGCCTGACCGCCCGACTGGACACGCCACGATGTGATCAGTCTAATCACCACGGTCTGGGATAGACACCACCGTCGAGTCGCGTACAGATTCAGCGACCGATCACCCGAAACCTGGAAGGGCCTGCACCATCGAGCACCGGTGCAGGCCCTTCCCCGTCGAGTTGTCCTACACGATGGCCGCGATGCGGTCGCCGACCTCCACGGTGGAGGCGGTGCCGGTGCGCGAGGCCAGGTCCTTGGCGACGGCGGATTCGATGCGCGCCGCGCCCTCGGTGTTGCCGAGGTGGTTGAGCAGCAACGAGACCGAGAGGATGGCGGCGGTCGGATCGGCCTTGGACTGACCCGCGATATCGGGGGCACTGCCGTGGACCGGCTCGAACATCGACGGGTTCACACCCGAGGCGTCGATATTGCCCGAGGCGGCCAGACCGATGCCACCGCTGACGGCGGCGGCGAGGTCGGTGATGATGTCGCCGAACAGGTTGTCGGTGACGATCACGTCGAAGCGGCCCGGATCGGTCACCATGTGGATAGTGGCGGCGTCGATGTGCTGGTACGCCGTGGTCACATCCGGGAATTCGACCGCGACCTCGTCGACGGTGCGCTGCCACAGCGAACCGGCGAAGGCGAGCACATTGTTCTTGTGCACCAGGGTGAGGTGCTTGCGACGGGCACGCGCGGTGGCGAAGGCGTAGCGCACCACACGCTCGATGCCGAAGCGGGTGTTGTTGGAAACCTCGGTCGCCACCTCGTGCGGGGTGCCGACGCGGATCGCGCCACCGGTGCCGGTGTACGGGCCCTCGGTGCCCTCGCGCACGACCACGAAGTCGATATCCGGGTTGCCCGACAGGGGGCTGGTGACACCCGCGTGCAGCTTCGACGGACGCAGGTTCACGTGGTGATCCAGCGCGAAACGGGTCTTGAGCAGCAGTCCACGCTCGAGCACGCCGCTGGGCACCGACGGATCGCCGATCGCGCCGAGCAGAATCGCGTCGTGCTGCTTGAGCTCGGGCAGCACCGACTCCGGCAGGATCTCCCCGGTGCGGTGGTAGCGCGCGGCGCCCAGGTCGTACTCGGTCTTGTCCACACCGGGCACCACCACGTCGAGCACCTTGAGCGCCTCGGCGATGACCTCGGGACCGATGCCGTCACCGGCGATTACTGCGAGTTTCATGAACTAGCTCCGTTCGAAGTCGGGGCGGACCGTGCCGCGCCGGGATACAGGTGCGCGCCGCCACCGTGAGGTGACGGCGCGCAGCTGCCGATGTCCCGGCTGTACCGGGACGAAACAACTCAGGCCAGGTCGACCAGGACGACCTTCGAGGCGCCGACGGCCTCGGCGATCGCGGTCTGCACCTCGGCGGACACCTCGGCGTTGACGCGCAGCACCACGGTGGCGCCTTCGGCGTCCACGTCCTGGCTCAGCTGCGCGGCCAGGATGTCGATCTCGGCCTCGCCCAGCAGGGTGCCGATCTTGCCCAGCGCGCCCGGCTTGTCGCTGTAGTTCAGCACGGCCAGGTTCAGGCCCTCGGCGCGCATGTCGTAGTTGCGGCCGTTGATGTTGACGATCTTCTCGACCAGGTTGGGCTCGGTCAGGGTGCCCGCCACGTTCAGGGTCGAACCGTCGCCGAACACAGCGCGCAGGTCGACGACGCTGCGGTGAGTGGGGCTCTCCGACGCGGTGGTGACGGTGGCGGTGATGCCACGGTCCTTGGCCAGCGCCGGGGCGTTGACGAAGGTGACCTGGTCCTCGACCAGCGCCGAGAACACACCGCGCAGCGCCGACAGCTCCAGCACGGCGACGTCCTGCGCGGACAGCTCGCCGCGCACCTGGACCTCGACACTGACGGGCAGCTCGCTGGCGATGGCGCCGAGCAGCGCGCCCTGCTTGCGGACGACGTCCAGCCAGGGGGCGACCTCGTCGTTCACGGCGCCACCGGTGACGTTCACCGCGCCCGGCACGAACTCACCGGCCAGCGACAGCAGCACCGACTTGGCGACGTCGGTGCCCGCGCGGTCCTGGGCTTCCGAGGTGGAGGCGCCGAGGTGCGGCGTCACGACGACCTGCGGGAGGTCGAACAGCGGCGAGTCGGTGCACGGCTCGGTCTCGAACACGTCCAGGCCGGCGGCACGCACGTGGCCGGACTTGATGGCGTCGGCAAGCGCCTGCTCGTCGATCAGCCCACCACGGGCGGCGTTGACGATGATGACGCCCGGCTTGGTCTTGGCCAGCGTCTCGGCGTTGAGCATGCCCTTGGTCTCGGGCGTCTTCGGCAGGTGGATGGAGATGAAGTCGGCGCGCTCGAGCACCTCCTCCAGGCTCAGCAGCTCGATGCCGAGCTGCGCGGCGCGAGCGGGCGAGGTGTAGGGGTCGTACGCGACGATCTTGGTCTCGAAAGCGGCCAGGCGCTGCGCGAACAGCTGCCCGATGCGGCCGAGGCCGATCACGCCGACAGTCTTGCCGAAGATCTCGACACCGTTGAACTTGCTGCGCGCCCAGGTCTTCTCCCGCAGGGTCGCGTCGGCGGCCGGGATCTGCCGGGCGGCCGAGAGCAGCAGTGTGACGGCGTGCTCGGCGGCGGTGTGGATGTTGGAGGTCGGCGCGTTGACGACCATCACGCCACGCTCGGTGGCGGCGGGCACGTCGACGTTGTCGAGGCCGACGCCGGCCCGGGCGACGATCTGCAGCTTCTTGCCCGCGTCGAGCACTTCGGCGTCGACGGTGGTGGCGGAGCGCACGAGCAGTGCGTCGGCCTCGGGGACCGCGGCGAGCAGCGCCGGGCGGTCGGGTCCGTCGACCCAGCGAACCTCGACACCGTCACCGAGTGCGTCGACGGTCGACTGGGCGAGCTTGTCGGCGATCAGAACTACAGGACGGCCTGCTTGGCTCACTGTGGGGTACTCCTGGGGAAGAAAGGGGGTCGGCAGTTACCGCCGACCAGGATAGTCGCCCGGACTTCGGCTGCCCTTACCCCCCTGCCCGAAAACCGGGTGAACCCTGGGCACCCACCGCTCTACGATCACCGCATGTCCTTGCGCACCGTCCCCGAATCGATGGACCCGGCCGTGGTGGCCGCCGTCGACGCAGAGCTCGATCGGGTGGCTGCCGAGCACAACGTGTCCATCCGTCTCGCGATCGAAAGTGGCAGCCGTGCTTGGGGTTTCCCCTCGCCCGATTCCGATTACGACTGCCGTTTCGTCTATGTGGCAGGCCTGGAGACCTACCTGTCTCCGTGGCGCACCCGCGATGTGATCGAAACGCCGCTGATCGGGCTGCTCGACGTGAACGGCTGGGATCTGGCCAAGGCGCTGCGCCTGCTGGTGGCGGGCAACGCGGTGCTCGTCGAATGGTTGATGTCGCCGATCGTCTACCGCGGCGACGAGGCGTTTCGCGCCCGGCTGCGCGAGGTGGCGAGGGAGGTGGCCGATCGCGACCGGATCGCTCGGCACTACCTGCACCTGGGCGCGCGCCAGTGGGCGCTGTTCGAGCGCAACGGCGGTTTGAAGAAGGTGTTCTACGCGCTGCGGCCCGCGATGGCGCTGCGCTGGTTGCGTGAGCATCCGGGTGCCGCGGTGGCGCCGATGCATCTGCCGACGCTGCTCGCCGAGTGCGAGTTGCCGGTCGACCTGGTGGCGGCGATCACCGAACTGACCGATCTCAAGTCGAAGACGAGGGAGATGGGTTCGGCCGCCCCGCCCGCGTTGATCACGGCGTTCATCGACGCCGAATTCGACAGGGCCACCACGGAATTCAACTCCCGCAGGCCGCGTGATCTCACCGCGTCGATGGCTGTCACCGGCGAGTTCTTCCGCGCCGAGGCGCTGCGGTGACTACCCCCGGATAGCAGAAACTCCGCACCAACTGGTGCGGAGCTTCACATTCGTACGCTGGTCAGCGCAGAATCAGATGGCGCGAACGTCCTGAGCCTGGGGGCCCTTCTGACCCTGACCGACCTCGAACTCCACGCGCTGGCCCTCTTCGAGGGACTTGAAGCCGGAGCCGCCGATCGCGGAGTAGTGAACGAAGACGTCCGGGCCGCCTCCGTCTTGGGCGATGAAGCCGAAGCCCTTTTCGCCGTTGAACCACTTAACAACACCCTGTGCCATTTCAAAAACCTTCTGTAGATGAGCTAGGTCCTAATAGTCCGGCCCTGGTCTCGGTGTCCACCATGCCATGATCCGACGAATTCGGCCACATCGCACAGTGCAAAGTGTGCGAACTGTGAGGAAGGCAACCCCCAGATCCTGCCAGCAGCCACTGGCACGGAGGTGACGCGGGCTGCTTTCGGGGTGGATGCTCGCCGTATGCCGAGGCAGTTGCTCCACGGATGCCGGATTAGCCGGGAGCGCACACCAAACCGACTGGAACGCTTCACCATCGAGAGCTCTATGCAATAGGGGCATGTCATCGTCAGCAACCCTAGACATTTTCGAGAAACCCAGTACGGCAAATTCCCTACCAGCGTATTTTCCGAGATCGTGAGGGATCGCACGCCTCGCCGAGAAATCACGCTAGGAGTAGACGGTGCTGGATATCAACCATTTCACTTACGGCTGGGTGACCCCCTTGCTGGCCTATGCCATGTCGGTCGTCGGGTCGATGCTGGCGCTGCGTTGCATGGTTCGCTCGCGCGCTTCCGGCATGCACGGCGGTTGGCTCACGGCGGCCGCGATCGCACTCGGTGGCACCGGAATCTGGGTCATGCATTTCATCGCGATGCTCGGTTTTTCGGTACGCGGCGTGACCATCCGCTACAACGTTCCCGTCACCTTGTTCAGCGCCGCTGTCGCCATGGGTGTGGTGTGGCTCGGATTGTCCATCGTGGTGCGCCGCAGCTGGGACAGCGCCGCATTACCGGTCGGCGGAACGATCACCGGGCTCGGCGTGGGGGCCATGCACTACGCGGGCATGTACGCGATGAAAACCGACGCCGAGATCATCTACGACCCCGTCGTGGTCGCCGCGTCGCTCGCCATCGCGGTGGTCGCCTCGATCGCGGCGCTGTGGTTCGCCCTGCACATCCACGGCATCGTCGCCACCGCGGGCGCGGCCCTGCTGATGGGCGTGGCCGTCACCGGCATGCACTACACCGGCATGTTCTCGATGAGCGCGCACACCAGCGCCCACGTGGCCCATGCCAGCGGCGCCACCGCGGCCCAGCTGCTCACACCCCTGATCATCGGCATCAGCATGGTGACCATGATCCTGCTGATGCAGGTCGGCATCACCGAAGCCGAGGACCCCAACCTCACCCGCCCCGTGGACGGTCAACGCGCCAGCCGCTTCTGGCCCAGCGGCCAGAACTGAAACCTGTCGGACCCCGATGCGACAATGAAGGAGGTAGAAAACACCGGCATGAGCTGCGGCTATGCCGATTTCCGGGGGGAGTTACACGATGCCGATCGTCATTGTCGCCACCATTGCCTGCGCGGTCCTCGGCGCACTCAGCCTGTATGCCGCCACCGTCGCCGAAACCCGCGCGAACCGCGCGTTGCACGACTCCCGGTCCTGCTTCGTCGGCGACGGTAACCCCACGAATTCCTTCTTCACGCATCGCGCCCGGCACGACCGGCTGCACCGCCTGACCAATCAGCTGCTCATCCTGAGCGCGGTCGTCTCACTGGCGGCAACGGGGTTGGCCGCCTACGCGGTGGCTGTCTTCTGATCACCCGGCCCGCACATCGTGTGCTTCGGGTCCGCGCCGGGTCTCGGTGACGGTGTATTCCACGCGCTGACCGTCGCGCAGCGTACGGAACCCCGCACCGGCCAGCGCGGTGTATTCGACGAATACGTCGGGTCCGCCTGCGTCGGGAGTGATGAATCCGAATCCCTTGCCGCTGTCGAACCAGGCCACGATCCCGCTCGGCATCCACCGACCTTCCGACTCCTGTGCCTGCCAACCTGATTCGCTAATCGTCGCATGCCGGTGCCCGCGACACGACCGGCATTCGATTCGAGGAGCCGATCGCCCGGTGACGAAGTGGATATGCTCCGGACACGGTCCGACCGGACCGGCTCAGCCGCGAGAACGGGGATTCGGTGCAGCCTTCGACCGTTCGCTGCGCGGCCGAAACCGTGACGATCTTCGTCACCACCTCGGTGGCGGCGCTCGTGATCATGTTGCCGATCAGTTTCGCGTCCTTGGCGGCATCGCTGCACGTCGACCTGCTGGTGTTCAACATTCCGCGGGCGATGACCGGTGCGGCGTTCATCGCGGTGATCACCGCCGCCGTCACGGTGGCGATCGGCAGCGTGCGAACGGCCCGCTGGACCGCGCTGATCGCCCTGGTCGGCATCTTGGTGAACCATCTCGCGCTACTCCCCGACAGCGCCGACGGTCACCTCGACATTCTGTCGCTGCCCACCTTGAACTTCATCGACGCACTACTGGCGGGGGCTGTCATCGGCGCGCTCGCGGTCGCGGTCTGGAACGAACCGCTCCTGCGCACCGTGTATCTGTTCGGCACGCTCGGCGGCACCATCCTGGGCGACCTGACCCAGTCGCCCACCGACCCGAACTCCGACGGTTTCAGCGGTGCGCTCGGCGGCGCACTGCCCCTGTGGTTCATCGCCGCGAGCGTGCTCGCGCTCGCCTACTTCGCGCTCACCACCGTGGCCACGCCCCGCTGGACCACCGAAACCGCCATTCCGCTGGCGCCCGTGTTCGCCGCCGTCGTCGCCTTCACGACGACCATCATCACCGCGCTCGCCGTGGCATCGCACAAGACCAGCGCCCCTTATCTGATCGTCGCCTCGGTCGTCGCCATCGCGGCCGCGGTCGCCGCCGCGATGATCCTGCCGGGACGCGACGGGATTCTGGTCCTGCTGATGAGCAGTTTCTCGGTCGCGGGCAGCCTCGTCATCACGCTGCCGCGTTCCGGCTGGGTCGATCTCGCCACCCTCGCCGCCACCGCCGCCGGCCTACTGATCGGTATCCGCACACCGCGTCCACTGGTAGCCGCGACGAGTGTGCTCGCCCTGGCCTGCCTCGTCCTGGCCGCCGATATCTTCGACCCACCCGCCACGCTCACCGCGGCCCTCGGCTGCCTCGCCCTCGGCTCGGTCGCCGGGTATTGCCTCGGCACAGCTGTTCCACAAAGTCCCACGTCCGGGACCGTCGGACTGGCGATCCTGTTCGTGCCCTCGATCGGTGTCGCTTTGAGCGACACCGACTTCGGCCACCTCGCCTATTCGTCGTCCTGGTACCGCACCACAGATGTCGACCGCGGGATCGGCCCCGGCGCGGTTGCGATCGTCGTGGCACTCGGCTGCGCGATCGCCGTCCTGGCCCTGATGCGCCTGCGCTCCGAGACCTCCGAGATCGTCAGCTCCTAGCCGAATCCCAGCCGTATTCCGAGAACGTTTCCCCTGTCATCACCTTGCCGATCCCGACCCGGCAGTAGTCGACGATCTCCTCGGGCAGCGCTTCGGGCTCGAACCATCCCAGTTCCGAACATTTTTCGGGCTCCCGGTTGGCGACCCCGCCTGTCCAGCGTCGTACGGTGAAGAACATCTGAACCCGCTCATCGCTGTGCAGCACATGCGCGAATTCCACATCCCGAGCGTCGATCTCGACCCCCACCTCCTCGCGAGCCTCCCTGATCAACCCGGCCACCGCCGACTCGCCCGCCTCCAGATGTCCCGCGGGCACATGGAACAACCCATCGCCGAACCCCGTATTCGCCCTGCGCCCCAACAACACCCGCCCCTGTGCGTCGACCAACACCAGATGAACCCCCACCAGCACCCGGTACTTCTCCACTGTCACCCCTCCTGATCGAATTGCCCACCCAAGAACTTCGAGACCGCCGCTGTTGCAGATGTTTTCGGGGTATACCCACATCATGAGTTTCCCGGTTTCCTTCGGGTTCGCCCAGGTCGGTCTCCTGGCATTGATCGCCCTCGCCATCGCCCTACTGGTCATGGCCGCACTGGCCGCCACCCGCCGTCGCGGCCCCAAAGCCGTTCTCGGCCGCGCGGTCCCCGGCACCGCCCTCCTCCTCGTCGCGGTCCTCCTGCTCTGGATCGCCACCCTCCTCCAGACCTATCTCGGGCTCACCGGCGAGATCAAGGCCGCCCACGTAGTCGCCAAACCCGTTGCCGGCCAGGAACACCAACTCGACCTCGTCCTCACCCAGTTCGACGAAGACGGAAACGCGGGGCAGCCGACAACCCATCGCATCGAGGGCGACATGTTCGCCCTCCAGTCCAACATCGTCGAACTCGAACCGTGGGTCAACGCCCTCGGCTTCCACTCCGGCTACAAGCTCAGCCGCCTGTACGGCCAACGCCTCGACGGCAAATCCCCCGCCCAGGACCAGACCTTCCTCAACGGCGGCGACCGCGACTTCTTCGAAGACATGAACAAAAACCGCTGGTACACCAGCCCTTTCATCCGCTCCGCCTACGGCAACGCCACCATCGCCACCCCCGGCGAATACGACGTCTACATCTCCCGAGACGCCATCAAAGTCCGCCAGACGAACTGATCAGCGCCTCGGATCCTGAGACGTTCGCGTATGGACTCGAGCATATGAGCGATGTCTCGTCTCGTCTCGCGCGGATGTAATTGGACCATGACTGAACGTGACGTGACCATGATGTACGCAGCACACGACGCCTTCCGGCGCGATCTCCGAGCGCTCGCCAGCGCCCCGGACCGTGAACGATGGACGCAGTTTCACACCCAACTATCCGTCCACCACACCGCGGAGGACGTCGTGCTCTGGCCGAGTCTGCGCCGCCGCGGCGTGAACGCGCAGCTGGTCGAGGCGATGGCCGCAGAACACGACCGCATCGACCCACTCCTCGCCCAGGTGGACCGGGCCTTCGATAGCGCGGGACCGGACGCCGCGCGACCGACGCTCGGGGCACTGTCCGAGCTGTTGCACAACCACCTGCGCCACGAAGAGCAAGAAACACTGCCATTGATCAACGACCGAGAGTGGTCGCTACTCGACCGAGAAATGCGCCGCCGCATCGGACTCCGAGGACTTCGGCCCTACTACGCATGGCTGCTGCGCGATGTAGAGGGTGAACGCCGCCGCAGCGTTCTGTCCACTATTCCCCGCCCACTCCGGCTGGTGATCTCGTAGAAGGATCGTGGCATCGACCGATTGCGCCGACTTCAGATCGTCGCAACGAACTCTCGCTGCTCGCTCCGCGGGTATCTTCGTGCCCTGTGATTGATTCCATCGATGTCGAGTGGGCTCGGGCCGTTGCACGGTCAGAGCTCGAGCAGGCTTTGCCGCGCCGCTGGTCGCACTCCCAAGGTGTCACGCGAGCGGCTGACGCTCTGGCAGGGATCGTCGAGCACAACACAGACCTTCTGCGAGCTGCCGCCATCTTGCACGATGTCGGCTATTCCCCAAGGTTGGCGCTGACCACATTTCATCCGCTCGACGGCGCTCGATTCCTGCGCGACCAGCACGGCGCCGATGAGCAGCTGACACGGCTGGTCGCCAACCACAGTTGTGCACTGCTCGAAGCTGAGGAGCGTGGACTCCGCCACGAGTTGGAGACCGAGTTCCCGCTCCCCGACAATGAACTCCTGGTAGACGCCCTGATCTACGCCGACATGACCACAACCCCCGACGGAAGTCCAACGGCCCCGTCCGCGCGGATCGCCGAGATCGTCGGCCGCTACGGGCCGGACACACTGGTGGGCAGATTCATTCAACGCGCCGAACCAGAAATCATGGCCGCCACAACAAGAATCGAACAGGCGAGGGCGAATCAGCCGAGATATGGATAGCTTCCGGACAGGAAGTCACCGATCTGCTGCCGCATGCTCGGGTGGATGTCGTAGGCGCCCAGGTCATCCGGGGCGACATACACCACGCCATCGGCTTCATCATTGATCGTCGGTTCACCTGACACCGGTCGCCCGATGTAGGTGTTCTCATATTGCTGCCGCACCTCACCGTCACTGTAGGCCACAATGTGGTGGGGATTGCTGTAAATACCCAGGAATCCCGTGATCTCCGCTGTAATGCCCGTTTCCTCCTGGCATTCCCGGATCGCACATTCGGCCGCGGTTTCGCCGAAGTCCATGGCTCCGCCGGGCAGCGCCCACTGCCCGGTATCACGCCGACGCTGCAGCAGAATCGCCCCAGCCCCATCGACAACCAATAGATTACAAGCCACCACAAGCGAATTCGGCTTCGGTGCCTTGGGATCGTGGTAGTACTCGATTCTGCCCATCGTCGGCCTCTCAGTCCGGAATCCAGGGCTGTGCATCGGCCCAGATCGCGTCGAAACTCTCGGAATAGTTGTCGAACCAGCCGACATCGTTGACCCGCCGGAGTTGAAAGACAGGATTGGCGCTGGCTGGCTGACCCCAGATGTGGGGATTGACCAACAGAGTGTCGTCGTATCGAAACAACGAGTTGTACAGTGTCGTCCCGTGTAGGCGTACCTCGCACCGATCGACCGCAAGAAGCGGGCGGTAGTAGGTGAGCGAGCCGCGGATTTTCGCAGCGAGCGTGTCCGGGCCGAGGCCCTCTTCGCTACCACGGTCGATGACAGCTCTGCTGCCAGGATTGCCGAAACACATCCGGATCCGCACACCTTCCCGTGCTCGTTCGATCAGTGCGTGGGCAACCCGCGGGTTGGATTGAGCAAAGAAGGTGCCCGAGAACACGAGCACGTCGATCTGCTCAGTTGCCTTGTCCAACAATGACAGCCACGTCTCGCGAGGAACTTCGGCACGGTTGTGGTAGGTGGCGACGAGTTCGACATTCGTCGGTACGGCTCGCTCGTCTGTGACCGGCGGCCAGAGGAATCCTTCTTCAACCCGCAGGTGATGCGCGACCCGTCGTCTGTGACGCGGGTGAGGTACACGACCGCCGAGCCAGCGCCCGACCGTCTTCGGATCGACCTGACAGACAACGGCCAGCGACTCGGGTGCGATCCCCCGTTGGTGGAGCACGGTCTGAAGCCGGACATTCACGCCTCCAATAGAAGCCGATGCGACGGGGTCGAGCAAGCACACACGAACGTCACCTCGAAACGTCCCGGGACGTCCCTGCCTACGTCCCAAACGCGGTTACGCAGTCCGACTACAAACGGCCACGATGTTGACCTCACCAAAACCCAAGGGAGCCAGCATGATCACCGAGCGAACCGGCATCCACAGCATCCGACGGCTGTACCTGCAGCTGCTCTATCGCTGCAACTTCGAGTGCCTGCACTGTTTCCACGGTGAGCGGCTTCGGCATTCCGAGGCATTCACCGTCGCACAGGCCTGCAACCTCATGGGGCGTATGCAGCGCGAGTACGCCACAGAAGAGGTGGTCCTGCTGGGCGGCGAGCCGTTCGTCTACAAGGATCTGCCACATGTTGCACGCTACGCCAAGCACACGCTGGGATTGAAGGTCGAAATCTGTACAAACGGATACCGGATCGGCCGACAGCTGCGCGAGATCGCACCCTGCATCGACCTGCTTCGAATTTCGCTCGAAGGGATCGGTGCGACCAACGATCGCATCCGCAATACAGGAAGCTACGACGCTGCGATGGAATCCATCTCACTCGCGAACACTCTCGGCGTACCGACCGGCGCGACCCTCACCGTGAACCGATACAACATCGATGAAGTAGTCCACCTCGCGGAGACTCTCCAATCGCTCGGAGTGAGGCAACTCAAGCTGCACCAACTCCGAGCAGTCGGGAACGCAAAAAAGCACACCGACATGCTGATCACCGACTCCGCCGCCTACACCCGGCTCCGCCGTCAACTCGGCGAGACCCAACTGGAAATCGAAGTGATCCTCGACGAGGACCTCAACGAAGTGCCGGCCTGCGCGTCCGCGGCCATCAACGACACGATCGACCGTATCGAGTCAGACCCCCGCGGCGCACTCACGATGTCATGCAAGGCAGTCGGCAAGGACTCATATGCCTTTTGGTACGACAAGGCCTCTGACCGTATCGAATACCGACCCTCCGCCAGCGACGAGATCGCTCTGGGAATTCCGGACGTGGTGTACGGCCATGTCTGATCGCCGACTCTTCGAGTGCATCGAGGGAATCGCCGGGACCGGTAAGACCACAGTCGCACCCCTGCTTGCGGAGGCTCGCCAGGGTGTCTTGGTCCCAACAGTTCCTCCGAATTTCCAGTCCCTACGCCGGGAGCTGGACCACACGAGCAATCCAGACGCGCGCATGTGCCTGTTCCTATCCGCCCTCTTCACCGCAACCGACCAAATCCTCCGCTACCTCGATGCAGGGATCCCCGTAGTCGTCGAAAGCTACTTCGCCCGCTGCCTCACTACTCACCGGGAGTTCGGTGCCCAACTCGACATCGTCCTCCCCTCAGACCTCCCCGAGCCTGTGACCTATCAGCTGACATGCACACCTCACGAACGGCTTCGTCGGCTGGCGCAGCGCGACCGGGCGATGACCAAATGGGATGTCCTGGCAGAGAGTGGCGCCCAGAGCCTCGCCGAAGCAACCAATGCGTGGACCACACACCTCATCGACACCACAGCGTCCACGCCTGCGCAAGTTGTGCAAACCATCCTGTCCCTCAACACAAGTGAGGTCCAACATGCCGACCACCAGCCTTTGGGAGCAGACCCTGACGTTCTTTCCCCAGTTCGTACGTGAACTGGGCGATCGCTGCGCCCCTGGCGCAACCGTGACCGTAATCGGAGCCAGCGACGGCAAATTCGTCTTGCCGCTCGCGAATGCGGGCTACCGCGTCATCGCAGTCGAGAACGATCCGCAAGCTCTGCATGGTGGCGAGGTGCTCCTGCCTGTCGCCGGTTTCGCGTACGCGCCCAGCCTTGCCGAGCGCGTGGCGGAAGCCGGGCTGACAAGTCAGGTGCGGATAGAACCGCACGACTTCTTCGACGCCGCTCTGACGGACATGCACGCCGACGCAGTCTGGACGAGTTGCTCATGGCACTACAGCGCAAACCACCGCCGTCCCCTCCGCGAATTCATCGGACGGATGCAAGATCTCCTCGCGCCGGGCGGCCTTCTCGGCTCCGAATTCATGATGCCGGTCGAGGACCGCCACTACCTCATCGAGCACTACACGACGCCGGACAAGCTGTTCCGCCGTTTCCCCTGTGACACGTGGGAGGTACTGCTCACCTTGCGCACCGACCCCTTCATCGAACGACCCCATGTCGGACAGCTCCACGACCACACGCACCGCATGGGTGTATTTTTCGCTGCAAAGCGCGAACACCTCGACGAAGGGCGCGACCTCGATGAAGCATGAATACGAAGCGACCTTCTTGGCGATCGACGTCGATGCGGTCAGGGCTCGGCTCGAGGCTCTCGGCGCCACCTTGGCCCTCCCGCGAACCCTGCTGACCCGCAAGATCTTCGATGGCGACACTCTCCCCGCTGGCGCCTGGGTCCGCCTGCGCCACGAAGGCACCCGAACGACGTTGACGCTCAAGCACGTCACCGACTCCTCCACGATCGACGGCACCACCGAGATCGAGACCGTGGTCGGCGATCTCGACTCGATGGCCGAAATCCTCATCACCATTGGGCTGCAGGAGGTCCGCTACCAGGAGAACTACCGCGAAGAATGGCGTCTCGGCGACATCGTCTTCGATCTGGATACATGGCCTGACCTGCCCACATTTCTCGAAATCGAGGGGCCCGACGAATCCGCGGTTCGCCGTGCCGCGGCAGACCTCGGGCTCGACTACGGCCAGGCGAAGTTCGGCAGTGTCGACACCGTCTACCGAGTAGAGATGGGCCGCGACATCCTTGCGGAGCCGACGCTACTGTTCAACGACTTCGCCGATTAGACGTGCCATCGCATGATCTCAGCGGAGATCGTGTGGTGACCACGTGGCAAGCTGGGCCAGGTGGATCTCGATGCCGAACTTACTCTCCGAGCCGAAATATTCAGCACCCTAGACCAATTAGTCGCGGCGAGGGGTGGTGCGCTAACACGAGCCGAGCTGTTCGACTTCGAATTGCGCGGGCAGCAGCTTCCGCTGGTCGACCGCAATCGTGGGATCCGCAACCCTGCGCGGCTGATATCGACTCTGTCGATCATGACGAAGCCGGACAGCGAGTATTCCGACGAGGTAGTCGGTGCATCCTTGCACTCGTACGCCTACACGAAAGGCCCGATCAACAAGGGCGACAATGTCAAGCTGCGGCATTCGGTGACGACGCGACTGCCGATGATTCTCCTGCAATGGATCAATGTCGACGGTATCCGGTACGTCCCGGTCTATCCGGTCTACGCGATCAAGGACGACCCGGTAAACCGGCGGATCATTCTCGCTCTCGACGAGAGGCTGCTCGATGTCGAAGACCCTACGCACCTGTCGAAGGTGGAGAAGCGCTACGCACAGCGAATCACCGATCAGCGACTCCATCAGCCCCAGTTCCGCAGCCAAGTGCTGTTCGCATACAAGCGACGTTGCGCTGTTTGCCGTTTGGGGAGACCCGAACTGCTCGAGGCCGCGCACATAATCTCGGACAAGAAGACGCACGGAACAGCTGAGATCCCAAATGGGTTGAGCCTGTGTAGGATTCACCACACCGCGTTCGACTGCAACCTCATCGGGTTCTCGCCGGATCTACGGGTACACGTAGGCTCGGCCTTGATGGAGGCCGAGAATGAAGGCCCGATCCTGAAGTTCGCGCTAAAAGGGCTACACGACTCGAAATTGTTCGTGCCCAGCAAGAAGAAGCACAAGCCGTCAGAGGATCGGCTTGCCGAGCGATTCGAGGAGTTCTTGTCCGGCAAGCCAGCCCCAAAGCTCACCAACATCGACTTCGCTCGAACCGGGCCCGTTCATTGGGGAAACAAGCTTGACTCCAAATCAGCGGCTGCCGATGTCCTCATCGATCAACAGTCCGATCGAATCTGACGGCGTTCAGCGATCACCGAATGTGCGACGGACATGTTGCCGAGACGACGTGCGAGGGTGTCCATCGCCAGGGCCTCGGGTAGCGCGGTCGAAAACTTGAGTCCGGCAAGCGCATTCGGGTTCACACGGGGTGGAACCAACGCCCGTCCCGTACGAAGTGCTCCTAAATCCTCGATGTCCAGCCCGCTACGCAACCGAATTGCCTTCTCGTTGATCCGCTGAGCGGGCTCGAAGAGATCCGGAAATGAGGCGTGCAGAGTACGGTTCGCCGCGGTGCCGGCCCACGTCCACCACCGGGCGCCTTCCTCGTCAGACATCGTGACGATCAATCGGTCCGGGGAAACGGCCTGCGAGAAGACCGAGCGCTGGGCGGCAAGTACCCGCGCGGCTCGATCGGTTACCTGAACTCCGGGCACGTCTTCTCCCAGGAGTATCGCTCGCATTCCGCGCGCCACCTCATACGACCAGTCGGATGCTGTTCCCGACCATTTCGCTCGACCACCGTCACCGACCTCCACGACCCAGCACCGTCGACGTCGCCAATCTATGTTCTCCACCTGCCACGACCGCCCAGCCAGCAGCAACACAGTCGCTTCGTCTCGGCGCTCAGCAAGCAACTCTGTTCCAACAGTGCCGATTTCGTCATTGCCGGCGAGGACAACGAACTCCGGTGGCGCGCTGAAGACTGCGGTCAGATCCGAGAAGTACCGGTGGCCGAAACGTCGTTCCGCTTCGGGCCCGATGATGAGATAGTTTCCGTCACGGACCAAGAAGCCTGCCAGAAGGAGGTGGTCGAGGATGCCCGAAATGTCTTCGTCAAAAACCGAAAGCGATCCCCACCAGCGACTCGGGCTTTCGAATGTCAGCTTCCCCTCTTGTAGGCACAGAGCGAGGAGTTGTTGCGCGGCAATGTGTCGCGGCACAGACGGAGGCACTACTTGCTCTACCCAACCGCTGGCCCAACAATGCAGCATCCCGAACGTCGGCAAGACCTCCTCGCTGTCGATCGCGAGGAACAGACAGTTGCGGACTGAACCGGTTCTACGACCTGTACGGCCCAGTCGCTGGAGAAATGATGCGACCGTTCGAGGCGGTCCGACCTGAATCACTCGGTCGAGGTCACCGATATCAATGCCCAATTCGAGGGTGGATGTCGCGACGATAACGGTGTCGCGCGAGTCTGCGAATGCGGCCTCGGACCGTCGGCGCTCTACCGCCGACAACGAGGAATGAGACAGATAGGTTTCGACACCCGCCTCACGGAGTGCAGCACCGAGTTCCTCGGCTCGCCGCCGACTGTCGACGAACACCAGCCGCTTCTCGCCACTGTGCAACGCGGCAATAACCCTGGCAGCGTTCGGGATCGAACCCACGTAGTCGGCTTCTACCGATGGTTGTGCCAGTGGACGCTGAGGTATCGGCTCGACGACAGCCCGCGGGCGGCCCCTGCTCCCCCCTTGGAGCCACTCGACCATTTCCGCAGGATTTCCGACTGTTGCCGACAGACCGATTCGCTGAAGAGGACGCTTCGCAAGGCGGGACATCCGCTCCATAACAGCGAGCAGGTGCCAGCCACGGTCGTCGCCAGCAAAGGAATGCACTTCGTCGACAACGACCACCCGCAGGTCAGCGAAGAGGGCGCCGTGGTCCGTTCTTGTCGAGACGAGAACGGCTTCGAGGGATTCGGGCGTGGTCAACAGGAGGTCTGGACGGCTTGCAACGATTCGCTGTCGTTCAGGTTGGCTGACATCGCCATGCCAGATTGCGACCGTTCGGCCCAACCAGGTCGCGTACTCCGCAACCCGGGGGCCGATGTTGTTCAACAACGCACGAAGGGGGCACACGTAGAGAATCGACACCCCTTGCCAGTCCTCTCGCGCCATACGCGACAGTAGTGGAAAGACAACAGCTTCCGTCTTACCTCCGGCAGTCGGTGCAACGACGACCAGATCCTGACCGGAAAGTACAGGCGCGATCGCAGCAGACTGAGACTCTCGCAGCCCGTCCCACCGCAGCGTGTTTGCGATGTGGTGTTGCACATCCGGATGAAGCAGTAGGAACGCCTCGTCGGAGCTATCGGCGGTCATAGGTCCAACTGCACATCATTCGCACTCACAGCGGCCTTCTCCACCTCATCCAGCTCCGAGTCCGAAATTTGGAGCTTGTAGTCGCTCATCGGATCGAATGCTTCGAACTGGTCGATTTTGTCGAGCACGTCGACCAACTTGCGTAAGAAGATCCGGGGCGCGGTTCCCACCTGGGCGCCCAAACGGCCCGCCACGGCAGTTGCCAGCTGCTTGATGAAGACGTCGGTGGCAACCGACCGAACCCGATCCTGGTTGTCTGAGCCTGACGCGTAAAGCTCACGTACTCGGGTTCCGAGTTCTGCCAGCTTCTCGAGGTCGAATGCGGTCAAACGCAGCTGAGGCGCGCGCACGTTGTCGAATCGTGGATCCGACGAGAAGTCTGTATGCAGCCGTTCGGCGAGTGGCTGTAGAAGTCGAATTCCCTGACGCCCCTCGAACAGCGCCGGCGTCCCGGTCACCAGCAAATATAGGCCCGGGTACTCACCCTTGTGGACCTCGTCGATGAATTGGCGGAGGGTATTGAGCGCCTTCATACGTGTATCTGCACGCATGCGCTGAACCGTCTCCACCTCGTCGAGGACCAGAATCAGGCCGGGGTGTCCAGCATCCTTGAGCACGGCAAGAAGGCCGCGGAAGAAACTCGGTGCGAGTTCGTTGGTCAGATCACCGCGGATGTTCGCCTGCCGCTTGATCGTTGCGGCCACGTTCGGTTGGCCACCGATCCATGCCACCATCGCATCGGCGCCGGTGCGGTCCTCATCCTCGACCATCTTTCGGTACGCCCGGATCGCCAAGGGAAAAATCGGTGCCTTGTCACTGACCGCGGCGAGCCGTCGATCGATCAGAATGTCGACGCCTATCCCCTGCTCGTCGGCTTCTTCTTGGACCGTGTGCAGCCATGCGTCGAGGAGCTTTCGCAGTGCACTCGGCTGAACGCTCGCCATGCGCAACGATTCGATCGCCCGCCGGTAGACCGAATCCAGCTTGTACAACGGCGTGTCGGACTCATTGATCTGGACCTCGGCCACCGCGTAGCCCATCTTCAGAGCACGGTCACCGATCCATCGGGAGAAGAACGTCTTTCCCGACCCGTAATCACCGCGAACAGCTTTGAATACCGAACCACCGTGAGCAAGCGTGCCGAGGTCCTGTGTGACCCCTGCGTCGAACTTCTCGAGTCCAACCGCCAGTTGGTCGAGGCCGTTTGCCGGAACGGTACCGACCCGTAGCGCGTCCAGGATCTCGCGGCGCCTCCGGTGTGACACCTGGCTCACCGGCGCAACCCGAACTGCTCGACCATGGCACCTTGGTCAAGGCGCACCACATCGTAATTTCCGAGGATCAACACCTCGTACCCCTCCACATCGAGAATCTTCTGCACCTGAGACAGAGCGCCGGTAACCCGACCCAGCGGGACTCCTAACAAAGCCGCGGCCTGGAGGCGAGTCACCTCGAAGAGCCGTGTATTCAGGAGCGCACCGACCAGTTGACCGATCTTCGCATCAGACACCGACACTCGGCCAGCAAGTCGCCGTTGAAGGTCGAAGATCTCGCTGTTCAACAGTTCCGCGACCAGCGGATGCTCGGTCGGCGGAACATCGACGACTGGCTGGTTGTCGAGTGTGCTGTTCGAGGCGCCGCGCTCCACCGCTTGATCACTAGGGGGATCGCTCACCGCCGCTTCCATCCTGCTGCGCGCGCCAGCCAACACGTCTTCCAGCGACGCGCCCGACTCGGTCCCGAAAGCCTCAACGAGAATCGCGATCAGTTCACGCCCCACGCCCGCACTGAGCTGGATCGACTGACTGCTTTTTCGTTTGGACGCTCGGTTGGTCGATCCGAAGGTGCTCAGGTGCAGCAGCGGGGAGCCATCGGTGTCGACGATGATTTTCCACTCGCATTCGACCTGGTCCTCGACATTGTGAGGCCTGATCTGCTGCATGCTCGGCAGTACCTTCGAAATGCGCGCCATCGCGGCCTTGATCCCCCCTGTCGGGTAGCCCGTCGTCGAGCTGGTCGGTTGGGATCGAGACTACCGCTCCCGGACACCACACCTAGACCGCATGTTGGCGTCTGCGGATCACATCACGATCGGCAGAGGGGCTCAGTGGCAGGCGTTTTCCGCAATCGCAGACATCGTCCGCGCCCACAACGAAAACCGCTCGACGCCGCCCCTAGTCTTGGCCCACAGATAACGATGGAGGTCGCCGTCCGGCCCACCGCCGATCAGCGATCGAATGCTTGAGAGGCGATAATCCGTCTTATGCGCGACAAAATTTCGAACATCCTGCAACTCAGCAACTGGGCTAGCGACCGGGGTGCCCGATCCAAGAATGACGCTACTTGCGCCGATAGCACCGATGATCTGATTGGCATTCGAAACCTCCAGCTCATCTAGAATATTTGGGAGTTGCCGAAGGTCATACCAATTCGGCTCTCCATGGATCAATCTAATTTTTGTTCCACAAGGGTTTTTAAGCCGTTGCAGCGCCTGGATCTCGGTACGAGCGGTTGCCGGTCGATACGTTACTCCAGAAATACCTTCGCACTCACCCGATGCACTCAGAAGAGCGCATGCCCTCAGAAAACGATTCCAACTGTCCCACAATGAAACGATACAGCCGTCAACGTGAGGTGCGTACCCCATCGAATACTGCGTTACCTTTACCGCGTCAGGGGTTGACAGGAAAGCAGCCTCAATTTCGTTGACTTCAAACTTGAACGCGGTCGATGCGTCCTGCAGCCGAACAGAACTCACTGCTCACTCCACGCCCGCTGTTCCATTCCTGCTAGCGCACGCGTTATGTAGTCAAACCGCGTCTGCCGACTTCGAAGTCGCTGCGTCGATGTTTTCGCTTCAACGAGTGCAGCAAATTCTGCAGGCACTTCATCATGGTCAGTTGACGATAGGTAGATATTAATCTCGGCCAGTCGCTCTACAGCGACCTCGCGATCGGCCAGCATCGCCACTGGCGACGGGCTGCGCTCGAACGATAGCTTGCCGGGCTGCAACTCGCCACGGGCGTACATGAGCGCGGCCACGACCATCAAATAGTTCGGCCGCGATACGATCGGCTCCTTTTCGAATCGCGCCAACAGATCCGCAGCAGATGACATCACATCGACTACCTGATCAACAGAAGGGGACATCGAATCATCCCATTTCGAGAATTGATCATATATCCGGTTCAAGCGGTTTTCATCGCCATCCAAGACCCCGTCCGCGAAGAATCCAAAGATTTCGGCGACGACGGACTGATCAACCATCCGAACTCTGTCACGATTGCCGAGAACGCCGAGTTCCCACACCCTCGCAGTCTGCCGAATGACGTCCTTCACCGCGCTAGAGAAGTGGTTGTCATACTTAGCATTCCGCAACTCAGACCCGATTACTGGAACGGCATACGAATTAATCCGCAGAAAAACCTCTAGCACGTCCGAATCCGACGCATTGATCAGCTGCTCACAGGTCAGCTTATATGACAGAAAATCGTCCTTCTGCTCATCCTCGAGATCGGAGTAGCGTTTACCGCGGAAATCTCCAGCCTTGGGCCCCAACACAAGTTTGTTTCCCGCAAATTCGATGATCGAACGCAGGCGCTGCTGACCGTCCACCACATCTCGGATAGTCCGGCGACTATCTCGGTCTACCGTCGTTCGGAGCAACAGCTTCGGAATCGGGTACCCACGCAAAATCGAATCGATCAGATACGACCGCGCCGGTGACGCCCAAACTGGACCACGTTGAAACGTCGGATTGAGAACGAGCTCTTTATCGTCATCCCACTTGAGAAAATCTGCGATGGTGTAATGCTGAGGTGTGCTTCCCTGCACGAGCGAATCCTTGCGTAGTTGCTATCCCGATATGACTAAAACCTACTGCACAGCAACACATCTCGCCATCCACTAGGACCGACCGTCGGGCGCGCTGGCCTGCCGCCACAAGCGACTGGACGGTATGACGGGCGGAAAACTCTCGCGCGGCGCACGTCCTGCTTCAGAAGCCCACGGCAGCCGCACCTCGTTCGACTTCTCAGCCTGGGCACACTTGACGCCGAGGCCGAATGGGTGCCGACGCGGTAGGGCTGTCCGGACGAGCTGATCGCCAACCAGACGCCAAGGCGTGGGCCCACTCGAGCCGGGCTGGCACGCTGGGGACTGCCCGCGCCGCCGCCGACTGGATGGAAAAGGGCTGTGTCAGACCAGGATCGGTGGTCTGAGGATTTGACGACGTTTCTTGGATAGCCGACGGCTATGGTACGGTCGCCGCACAAGTCAGGCCCCGGTGGTGCTACGAACACCGCCGAGGCCCTGGGCGAGAATCTGGGTTCAGCAGACTCACCGCCGTAGGCAGGAAGCCTACCGATGATTCTGGCGTCTCCGCCAACCTCCCCCCTTGCCGCTGTGCGCCCGGGCGAGTTGTGCGGGTGATGCGCCTTACCCGCGCAGTCGTCGCCCGTCAGAGGGGCCGATGCATCTATTCCGATGACACAGGGTCGGCCGGTAAAGGCGGACTCGGACGGCTCCACCGTGGTTGGTGGCGTGGATACCAGGGCTTCCCTGGGTGTTCCTGACTCTGTGCAGCAACCCAGTCCCGGCCCTTGCCGAGTAATGCCCGGCGGGCGTGCATCACCAAACGACCGTAGCGACGACCGACCGGCGGACCTCGCGTCACGGGTGCATCCGTACCTCGCGGTACCGGGGTACCCCTGCACTCCCTCCGCTCTCCCACTCCCAGCGGGACGGGCAGTCGCGCGTTACCAAATAGTGGTACGTCCGTTCACATGTACCTGGGCTGGGGTTTTCGTTGCCATGCACAGTGATTCGGCGAAGTTCTGGCGCGTGGCGGCGGGAAGGGGGACCCTCGGAGTAGAGGATCGCGTTACCCAGGAGCCGCATGACTGTCAGAAGTGACCGTGAAGGTGGCTTGCCGGAGACATTGCCCGCGCTGGAGCAGTTGCCGGCGGATGAGGCTCGGGATCTGTTCGAGTTGATGAGGGCCGCGAGTACGTTCGAGGCGGCCGCGTTGGACAAGTCCATCGATTCGATGGTCTCCGCGTTGCCGCGGCCGTTGCGCCGGGTGACGAAGAAGATCATGTTCGGCGGCAGATGACGGACCTGACTACGCGGGCGCAGTTGATTCTGCTGGCGCGGACATTGCATGTTCATCCGCAGCGGTTGGATCACCTGCGGTATCTGGGGGCCGATCGGCTGCATGCGTTGCATCAGCAGATCTCGGGGGTGTTGTTCGATCAGCACACGGACACGTTTCGGCGGATCAGCGCGCTGGTGCCGTTCATTCCGTTGACGATCTCGATTCCGCTGGTGCAGAAGCTGGTTCCGCCGATGATGACGGGGCGGGCGGCGGGGTCGGTGGGGTTGGATCATCCGGGCAAGGCGGCGGAGACGTTGACGATGCTCGAGGCGGGGTACGCGGCGGATTGTGCGCCCTATCTCGATCCACGGGCCATCGAGCAGCTGGCCGATCAGATGGCGCCGGGGCCGATCGTCGACATCGTGAACGAGTTGCTGCGGCGGCAGGACTATGTGACAGCCGGTCCGTTCTTGTCCTGTGCGACACCGGAATTGATCGCCGCGGTCGAGGCGGGGGTGCGCGATGACGCGGGGCTGATCTTCTCGGCTGCGTTCTCCTACGACGTCGACGTGCTCAGTGCGGTGGTTCGCCAACTGCTGGATGGGCCGCATCGGCGGGTGCCGCGGATGACGCAGACGGTGTTGGCGGGTTCTCCCGACCTGCAACATGCTGCGCTGTCGGTGTTTTCCCGGTGCGCGCCCGATGTGATCCGCCGAGTCGGTGACATTCTGTTCGGGAATGCGCAGCCCGGTGATGTCGCGCGGTTGGTGCGCAACGCGCTCGCGCTCGGGGCGGTTCCCGAATTCCTCACCCTGGCCGGGTATCTCACGCCGCTGGGGCTGTGGACGCTGGTCGGCAATCCAGTGTTCAGCGATCCGGATGTCGGGGTGGATCTGGTCGCGCCGATGGATGGGCGCGGCGATGCGGAGAGTTGGCGTGGGTTGTTCACGTTGATGTCGCGGATGGATGACGATGTCAGGAGCGCTGTGGGGTACGCGCTGGCCTTGCTCTCGGAGTCCGCGGTGGCGGAGTTGCCCGCGCGGGCGACCGAAACCGGTTGCTGGCCTGCGTTACTCGATCTGGTGGCGGTTTCCGGGGAGCGGGGGCAGTCGCGGTTCGGGTCGATCTGGGCGCAGTTGGGGCCGGAGCGGCGGGCCTATCTGCACCGGTGCATCACCGAGCTCAGGTACGACTCGCGGTTGGCCGAGATCACCGCACTGGTCGAGCCGGTGGAGGTGGATCTGCTGTTCTATCAGCGGCGGCAGAAGGGGCGCTATCGCAACGGGTGACGCGACATCCGCGTGCGAGTCCGACAAAGTGGGTACATCGGACATCGACCGTTGATTCCAGGAGGACCCGTATGTATCCCGCTCCCGCCCAGCGCCCAACCACCGGAGGAACGGCGGTGACCGCGGCGATCCTGGCGTTGCTCGGTGGGTTCGCGGCGTTCGGCGGGGTCGTCATGTACGTGGTGAACACGCTGCGCTTCGACGCGCGGTGGCTCGCGTGGGGGCTCGTGCCGGGATGGGCGTCGATCGTGACGGCGGTGCTGTTGGTGATCGACCTGGTCGCCTCGATCATGCTGGTCTCCGGGGCCATCCTGATCTTCCGCAAGCGCAACCCGGGGCGCGTGCTCGTGGTTCTGGGCTGTCTCGGCGTGATCGGCACGTATGCGCTCGGAGCTCTGTCGACGGTCATCCAACTCATGAAATACCGGTTTCCGTTGAGTCGGCAGCTGGAAGCGATACTCGGGAATTCCAGCATCGACTCGATACTCGGGGCCGACGTCGACATTCCCTGGGCGGTTTCGCTGCTCATGATGGTGTTTCCGGTGCTCACTGTTGTCCTGGCCGTGCTGCCGTCGACGAAACGGTGGTGTCGAGGCGGCGCTGATCGGCGCCCGGCAGGTTGGGCCCCCGGCGCGCCGACGATGCAGCCCTACCCGATGCCCAGACCCGGAATGCCTCCCGCAGGTGGTTACGGTGCACCACAAGGACATTGGCAACAGCCGAACCAGCCACCGCAGGGCGGCTACCGACCGGGCAACCCGCTACGTTGAGCAGGTGAAGCGGGTTCCCCATTCGTGTAACTGCTCGACCAGTTCCGGTGGGCCGAGGACGCGGAAATTCGCTTCTACCTTGCCGAGCACCAGCATCGGCCAGTCGAGGCTGTCGACGGTCATTTCTATGTGGGTGCGGTTGTCGGGGAGGGCGGTGATGGTGCACCAGCGGCCCACTCGGGCGTGGACGTCGGTGGCCGGGGCTGCTATTTCGGCGGTGACGATATAGCCGGAACGGCGGGCGCCGATGGCGTTGTGGACGAAGGTGGCGGCGTCCGGGGCCGGAAGGGTGCGGGGGCGGAAGCGGGCGCCGGTGCTCGCGGAGCCGGTGAGGCGGTCGACCCGGAAGGTGCGCCAGTCGTGGCGGGTGAGGTCGTAAGCGACGAGGTACCAGCGCCGGCCCAGGGAGACGAGGCGGTGGGGTTCCACTTCCCTGGTACTGGTGCGGCCGTCCGCGGCGGTGTAGGTGAAGGTCAGGCGTTCTTCGCGACGGCAGGTGAGGGCCAGATCGGTGAGGACGGCGGGGTCCACGTCGGAAAGGGGGACGGCGGTCCAGGCGGTGGATTCGGTCATGGCGCGTAAGGCGTCGACGCGGCGGCGTAGGCGGGTGGGCAGGACGGTCACCAATTTGCCGAGTGCGCGGATGGACGGTTCGGCCAGGCCGTCGCCCGCACCCTGGGAACCGGCTTGCAGGCAGACGGTGATGGCGACGGCTTCGTCGTCGTCGAGGACCAGGGGTGGCATGGCCGCGCCCGCGGCCAGCTGATAGCCGCCGTCGACGCCGGGGCGCGCGTCGACGGGGTAGCCGAGTTCGCGAAGGCGGTCGATGTCGCGGCGCAGGGTGCGGGCCGAAACACGTAGGCGTTCGGACAGTTCCGTGCCGGACCAGGACCGGTGGGTCTGCAGCAGCGACAGCAGTCGGAGGGTGCGTGCGCTCGTATCGGCCATATTCCGAGTATCTCGCAATTGCGGTCAGAAACTGGCCGCAATGGGTTCTACCTTGGGTTTCACAACACCGACAAGCAAAGGATCCGGACATGACCACGAGCACCCAGATCGACACCGAGCGCACCGACATCCTCGAGATGCTCGCCAAGCACCGCCACTTCCTGCGCTTCACTGTCCGCGACCTCACCGACGAGCAGGCGGGTCTGCGCACGACCGTCAGCGAGCTGTGTCTGGGCGGACTGATCAAGCATGTGGCCGCGGTGGAAGCGAATTGGGCGGGTTTCATCCTCAACGGGCCCACGGAAGCCCCCGATTTCTCCTCGATGACCGAGGAACAGATCGCGCAGTGGGGCGAGATCTTCCGGATGCTGCCGGGCGACACGCTCGAGGGCGTCCTGGCCGAGTACGAGCGGGTGGCCGCACACACCGACGAGCTCGTGCGCACCCTCCCGGATCTGAACGTGAGTCAGCCCCTGCCGGAGGCCCCGTGGTTCGAGCCCGGCGGACGCTGGACCGCGCGCCGCACGCTGATGCACATCATGACCGAGACCGCCCAGCACTCCGGGCACGCCGACATCATTCGTGAATCGCTGGACGGAGCGAAGTCGATGGGGTGATCTCGGCGAACAGGGACTCGGCCGCCGTACGGTGTTCGGTGGCGGCAGCCGGGTCCGTCGCGTCGAGAACGTCGGCAATGCCCTGGTGGGCTGTCGCCTCCTCGAAGCGGTGTCCCAGTCTCGGTGCCAGGGCCAGGGTTTCGCGGTAGAGGTCGAGGGCTTGTTCGGGAAGTCCTGCGAGGCGGCAGGTTTCGGCGTAGCCGTTGAGGAAGTGGATCTTCCAGTGGTCTTCGAAAAGGGCGTCCAAGAGGGCGAAGGCCTCTCGGTGGCCGGCGAGGGCTTCGTCGTAGCGACCCATTTCACGCAGGGCGACGCCCCGGCAGTTCAGGCACCAGGCTTCGTTGTGTTTGTGGCCGTCCTCACGAGCGAGGGCGAGGGCCTGGTCGAGGTGGTCGAGGGCTTGCGCGGGTTCGTCCGCCGCGATCGCTACGCCGAGCGTGATCTGGGCCTGCAGCGAGGGGTTGACCGCGGGGATCGCGAGGGCTTCGCGGGCGAGTTGGACGGCTTGTTCGCGATGACCCAATTGGAGCAGGGCCCAGGCTTCGCTGGCGATGGCGTCGGCGGCGCTCGTCGGGCAGCCGCCGGTGGTGTAGAGGTCGCGGGCCTGGCGGAACAGTTCCAGTGGTTCTTCGATACTGCCCTCGTCCCAGCGCAATTGGGCGCAGCGCATCGTCAGTTCGGCTCGGGGTAGCGGGTCACCCACTGCGGCCACCAGGGGTGCGGCCGCGGCGTACGCGGCGGCCGCTTCGGTCATCCGCCCTGCGTTGTATCGGGCGAAACCCAGGTCACTGTGAGCTTCGGCGAGTTGGCGTGGGTCGCCGAGATTCTGTGCGGCGGTGAGGGATTGCTCGAAGAGCGCGTTGAGATGTGTGGTGCCGCACCGGCGGGCGAAGAACGCGCGCATGAAGCGCGGCAATTCGCAGACGTGGGTGTCGGCGCCGACTTCGACGGCGGCGTAGAACACGGCCATCAGGTTGGTGTACTCGGAGACGAACCAGAAGAACGCGGCGTCGCGGCCGGGGAACCGCGGCAGTTCGGCGGGCGGTGCGCCGGCCGAGACCGGGCGGGTCGGCGACAGGAACGGCATGGCGCCGTCGGCGGCGGCCGCGGTGTGCACGTAGTAGTCGAGGATGCGGTGTAGTGCGCGTTCACGGTCGGCGGGGGTGTCGTGTTCGAAGGTGGCGGTGCGGGCATGCTGGCGGACCAGGTCGTGGAGGCGGTAGCGGCCGTCAGCCGGTTGCTGGACGAGGTGCGCGTCGAGGAGGTCCTCGAGCATGGCGCGGGCGCTGCGCAGCGAGACGTCGGCCACGGCGGCGGCGACGTAATCGGTGAACGTGGAGCCGGGGATCAGGCCGAGCAGCCGGAACAGGCGACGCTGGTCCCGGTTCAGCTGACGAACCGACATGCCGAAGGCGGTGTCGAATTCGCTTGCCCCCTCGGACATCCGCTCCACGAGAATGCCGATCGACCAACCCGGGCGATGACGCAGACGAGCGGCCGCGAGACGCAACGCCAGCGGGAGATTGCCGCACAGGCGCAGCACTTCGGCGGCCTGCTCGGGTTCCTTGGCGAGCCGTCCGGCGCGTGCGTCACCGCTGGCCCGCACCAGCAATTCGGCGCTCTCTTCGGGAGTGAGTACGTCGAGGGTCACCGGCGGGACCTCGTCGAGCTCTAGCAACCGGTTGCGGCTGGTGATGATGGCGACCGACTCGCCCGCACCCGGCAACAGGAGGCTGACCTGCGCGGCGTCGGCGATATTGTCGAGCACGACGACAGCGCGCAACCGCGCCAGCTCCGAACGCCAACAGGCGGCGCGCAATTCGACTCCCCCGTCCTGCGGCACCCTTTCCGAAGGGACCTGCAACGCGGCCAGCAGCGCACGGAGGGCGGCGTCGGGGTCGAGCGGCTGACGACCGTCGGTGAAGCCGTGGAGGTCCAGGTACAGCTGGGCGTCTGGGTATTCGGCGGTGAGCTGATGCGCGGCATGCACGGCCAGTGAGGTCTTCCCGACGCCTGCCATGCCGTCGATGGCAACCACGCGATCGGCACGCACGGCGGCGATCACCTCGGCCAGTGCCTGCTCGCGGCCGGTGAAGTCGGGCACGTCGCGGGGCAGGTCGTTGCGGGGCGGCGGTGGGGCGTCGGCCGGCGGGCTCGGCGGGGCCGGCTGGCGGCTGGTCTTCGGCGGGGCAGGCAGAGGGTTGTTGGCGCGCTCCCAGAGGGGACGCAGCGGGCGCGGGTCACGTTTGACCAGGCGGCACAGCTCGATGACCGCCGGCCACGGCGGGACCGTCTGGCCGCTGAGATAGCGCGAGAGCGAGGACGAACTCAGGCCGGTGTCGCGGGCCAGGGCGCGCACGCCACGACCGGACAGTTCCTGGATCAGGCGCAGGCGCGAAGCAAGCTCGTCCTGCGGGTACGCCCGTGCCGTCTGCTGTTGCACAACCACCGTATTCCACTCCCGTTGTCCCGGCCTGAACCAGAAATCTCACGACGGACAAGCCGGTGGTCAGGGCCGTTTTCAGCTGTCCCACAGTGTCCCACAGCCATTCTGTTCCAGCGCCGGACGGGCTGTTATTGGGTCACACCGCAAGCAGCGGAGAAACACCGAACAAGGAGAACGACATGCAGTCTCGGATGAAGAACCCCGCCATGGTCCTCACCGACACGATGGGCCCCATCCAGCAGGTACTCAAGGCCGTGGAGACCGGTGGCGTGGACAGCGAGATCCTGGAGCTGGTGCACCTGCGGGTCAGCCAGATCAACGGGTGCAGCGCCTGCGTGCACGGCGGCACCACCACCGCACGCAAAGCGGGCGTCAGCGAAGACCGCCTCGCCACCGTGGTCGCCTGGCGCGAGACCCCCTTCTTCTCCGAGGAGGAGCGCGCCGCCCTCGAACTCGCCGAGGCCGCTACCCGGCTGGCCGACCGTCCCGACGCGGTCACCGACGAGATCTGGGACAGCGCCGCCAGCTACTTCGACGAGAAGCAGCTCGCCTCGATCGTGCTGATGATCGGCGTCACCAACATGTTCAACCGGCTCAATGCCACCACCCGTCAGATCGCCGGCGCCTGGGGCTGAGGCGCCCCCTCCTCGAAAGGAACAGTGACGATGTCCGCGAATCAGCAAGCGAGCAAGAGTAATTCACACGGCGGGTTCTCCCGGTGGATGCAGCACCGGATGAACGCGCGCATGAACCGCAAGATCCGGCGCGGCAAGGGCACCTTCATGGGAATGGACGTGCTGATCCTGCACACGGTCGGCCGCCGCAGTGGCCAGCCACGCGATACCCCGATCAGCTGGTTCCCCGGCGAGGACGACTCCTGGCTGCTGGTCGCCTCGGGCGGCAAGGACGGGCACCCCGACTGGTTCCTCAACCTGATGGGCCATCCCGATCAGGCCACCGTCCAGCTGCCCGACCGCGACCCGGTCGCCGTGACACCTCGGGTACTCGACGGCGCCGAGCGTGCGACGGCCTGGGACCACATCGCCGCAGCCCAGCCCCGCTACGACAAGTACCAGGCCAAGGCAGGCCGGGAGTACGCGGTCGTGCGGCTGGCGGCCACCGCTTGAACGCTCGTGTCGAAAGCAGAGGGCCTGCCGAGGCATTTCAGACTTCTCGGCAGGCACGGGGGACCGAGCGCCCCACGAGGACGCCTCGGCGCGACCATCACCCACAGTCAGCGTCGACCTGGCCGAGCTGAATCAGGCGGGCAGCAGTCTGCCGATCACCTCGGCGAGCTGGGCTACATTGCGACATTCGTGCATGGTGACGATGTCGGTGTAGTCCTCGGCGGCCGAGTCGCCGGTCGACCAGGAGCGCGACGGCTCCGGGTTGAGCCAGTAGACAGCTTTGGCTCGCTCGGTGATCGCTTGCAGCGCGGCCAGATTCGGATCGGTGCGGTTGGTGCGGGCGTCGCCGAGGATCAGGACACACGTACGGGGGCCGACAGCGTCGAGATAGTGGTCGACGAAACCCTGGAGGACCTCGCCGTAGTTGCTGGATCCGAACCGGGCGACGCCACCTTCACGGACGATGTCCTGCGCGAAGCCCGGTGACGGCGGCTCACCGGGAGTGAAGTACTGGGTGATCTCGGCACAGGTGTCGACGAAACCGAAGCTGCGGACCTTGCTGAACTGGTCCTGCAGCGCCTGCACCAATTGCAGCGTGAACTCGGCGAAACCGCTGACCGAGCCCGAAACATCGGCCAGCACAACGAGGTCGGGCCGACCGCGCTTGCGGGCCCGCAGCACCGGATCGACCGGGACACCACCGGTGGCCATCGATCGGCGCAGGGTGCGGCGCAGATCGATCTGACCGCGCACCGCCTTCTTGCGACGCACCGCCAGCCGGGAGGCGAGCTTGCGGGCCAGTGGGTGCACCAGGCGGCGCATCTCGGCGAGGTCCTGCTCGCGAGCGCCGAGGAAATCCGTTCGGTCCGCGGAGTTCTCGACGCCGCGCCGGGCGATGTAGTCGGTGCCGCGCAGTTCGGCCGAACGCAGGCGCGCTTCGGTTTGCACATCGGTGCGGAACTGGTCGACGCGGCGACGGGCCTCGATGGTACGCACCGCCGTATCGAACTGCCCCGAGCCACCCATGGTTCGGGCGAGCTGCTCGGAGATCTCATCCGGGCGTAGCGATTTCATCGTCAGGTAGGAGGACCAGCCGGCGCCCGAAGCCTGGGTGACCCGGCCCGCGCTCTCCCCCGCACCGCCGTAGGCGCCGAAGGTGTCGAGTGCTTCGCGGGCCAGTTCGGCAGTGTCCTCACCCTGGACGAGGGTGGCCAGCAGACGCTCGCGCAGGTCCTCGGCGCTCTCGCTCGGGCGCGCGGGTGGCAGCGAGACGCCGAGGAAGTACAGGTCGAAGAGTTGGTCGAAGACCTTGCGTTGGCCATTGCGGCGCAGCAGGCAGGCGGCCAGGCCCGAGCGCAGGACGCGGGGGTCGGTGGTGCCGAGAGCTACCACCGCCGCGGCCGCGTCGATGGTTTCGCTGGGGCCCGCGTGAATGTTGTGCTCGCGCAGCAGAGTGACGAAATCGACGAGCCGAGCGCCCGTGGGGGCGAAGCGCGAATCCGTTGCCGCGACAGGCGCCGAGCTGCCGAGGTGATCGCGGCTCATCACCGCACACTGCCGTCCGTCTGGTCGTCGAGGCCGAGACGGTCGATGGCCACGCGATGGTCCGACTGATACTTCAGCAGGACTCCGAGTGTCGAGCGGACCACGCCGCCGGTCAGCGTCCGCGTTCCCAACGCGACCAAAGTTCTTGCCCAGTCGACGGTTTCGGCAATCGAGGGTGCTTTGCGCAGCGAGAGCTGCCGCAGTGCGCTCACCGTCGCCACCACCGGTTCGGCCAGCGACGCATCCAGCTCGGGGACTTTGAGCGCGACGATCGCCTTCTCCAATTCCGCTGTCGGATAGTCGATATGGAGATACAGGCAGCGGCGCTTCAACGCTTCGGACAGGTCGCGGTGAGCGTTGGAGGTGAGGATGACGAAGGGCTTGCGGACGGCGGTGACCGTGCCCAGCTCGGGGATGCTCACCTGGAAGTCGCCGAGGACTTCCAGCAACAGACCCTCGAGCTCCACGTCGGCCTTGTCGAGTTCGTCGATGAGCAGAACCGTGGGGTCGGGGTTGCGGATCGCCGCCAGCAGCGGGCGGGCGAGCAGGAACTCCTCGGTGAACACGTGGTCGCGGGTGCTGTCCCAGTCCTCGCCGGACGTGGCGGTGATGCGAAGCAGCTGCTTGGCGTGGTTCCACTCGTACAGGGCACGGGCTTCGTCCACGCCCTCGTAGCACTGCAGACGGATGAGCTCGGCGCTCACCGCGGCGGCGATCGCCTTGGCGAGCTCGGTCTTGCCGACACCGGCGGGACCCTCGATCAGCAGCGGTTTACCGAGGCGATCGGCGAGAAAGACCGCAGTCGCGATATCGAGGGACGGCAGGTAACCGGCGGCCGTCAGCCGGTCGGTCACCTGGTCCACCGAGGAAAAGAAGTTACTCATCGGTAATGAGTGTATCGAGTGTTGCCGGGATGGCGGCGACGCGAGCCCCTGTAGCTCCGACGCCGCCTGTTCGGCCTCAGTACGGGTTGTCGGCCACCTCGACCCGGCCGTCCTTGATCGCGGCCTGTAGCAGGCCGTAGTCGGCTTTGCTCTGATCCGAATACGACATCGCGAAATCGCTCAGAGCCGTGTCGAACTTCTCGCTGCCGCCGATATAGGCGTCGATGGCCAGCGGATCACCGGAGCGACAGTGAGCCCGGGCCAGCACGCCACCGCAGACGGCGCCATAGTTGGACAGTTGCCGGTGGGTCAGATTGTCGATATCGACGGAGCCCTTCATGTCGCGGAACTGACGCCAGTAGTGATGCACGCCCTCGGGGCCGGTGGCCCAGCCGAGGAAGATGTCGCTCGACGCCTGCATCAAGCGCTGACCGGCGACGACGCGATGTCCCTGGTGCTTGTACCGGCTCGCCTTCTGATACGGCGCCAGCACCGACGTGTCGGCCTCCTTCAACTGCAGGAACAGCGGAGCGCCGGACTCCTTGTCCATCAGCAGCGCGATGAAGCACCGGGTGCCGACACTGCCGACCCCGACGACCTTCACGGCGGCCTCGACGAAGGTGTAGCGGTTGAGCAGCACGCGCATGTGGTCGGGCAGGGTGCGCCGATATTCGGCGAACAGCGCCGTCACGGTCGCCGCGTCAGGGGTGGTGATGGGTACCAGCAGTGGCGGCTGATTCTTGATCCGCGGAATGCCGTCGGCATCGGGTTCGGTGAGTTTGTCCAGCGCTTGCAGGCTGGTGCGCTTCTTGGCCGAGGCGATCGTCTTCTCCGCCAGCTTGCGGCCCTTCTTCTTCTGGACCAGCTCGAGGACCATGTCAGAGTCGACCCGGTCGTACCAGATCTCGAGACTGTCCTGCTCAGCCATCGCCTCGATGCCCTCGCGATAGCCGCGGGCGGTGGCCTCCGCCGCCGAGGCCGCGTCCTCATCCGAACAGCCGTTGCCCAGCGCCGCGACCGCGACACTGGCGACCAGGCGTTTGACGTCCCACTCGAACGGGCCGGGCAGCGTCTCGTCGAAGTCGTTCACATCGAACACGAGATTGCGTTCAGGAGTGCCGAAGAGTCCGAAGTTCGACAGGTGCGCGTCACCGCACAGTTGCACGATGAGCCCGGTATCGGGACCGGATCCGAGGTCATTGGCCATGACCGCCGCGGCACCACGCAGAAAGGTGAACGGCGACACTGCCATTCGCGCCATCCGGATCGGCACCAGGCTCGGCACCCGCTTCGCGTTCTGCTTCAGCAGAATCGCCACCGGGTCCTCCCGGCCCGGCTCCGGTTTCCACTCCCCCAACGCGGTACGAGAAACCCGCTTCCGCGCCGCTTTACCGACCTCCGCCGCCTGCCGATCGAAATCCTCAACCGTCGTCATCGAGCAAGTCTCGCGCTACTGGACCACCACGGCAAGGACCAGCGGGTAACCATGCGGTGACAGAGTGCGCCACCACCCAGCAAACACGAACAACTCATCGAGCGAGACTCCCGCTATCGACCGCCGACAGCAAGGGGGCGGGTGGCGCTACGGACCAAGGCGCCTGCGCCACTCGTCGACTCGGCGGACGAGCTCCTGCCACCAGGTCCGATGCGGGTCCGGCGGTGGAGTCGGCCAGGGCTCGGGCGTCGGTTCGGGGTCAGGGGCCGGGACGAGCACCTTCCGGTGAATCCCGGTGCAGGTGAATTGGGTCGCCCGATAGGGATTCCCGTTCTGCGCCCACTCGGAGACGATGAGGGTGAACTTGCCGTCTTCGAGCCTGCTGTAGGGGTGTATGTAGCCGCCGTACAGGCGCGCGACGGTGTCGACACCGCGCGGCATCCCGGTGATCGGCCGGTGTGTGTGGGTCGTGATCCAGTTCGTGTTGTCGATGCGGTCGCCGACCTTGACGAAGATCGAGTAGTCCCCCGCGTCGAATCCGGAGATCACGGCCCTGTTCTCGACATAGCGCAGGCAGATCTCACCGAATTGCCAACCGGGCAGGATCGGTGTGGGCTCACGGTTCCAGGCCCAGTTGCCGCCGTCCCAGCCCCAGCCCTGCCAGGCGTGCGGATCGGACAGGCCGTCGACCGTCGCGCGCCACAGCAGCATGTCCTTGTTCCTGGCCAGGCCGCCGGTGGAGATGATGTGCACCCAGTCGCTGTGCGGGTCCTTGGCCCAGGAGATCATGACCCGCTTGCCGTCGAACGCGCCGCACCAGAACTTCGAACCGCTGCGCGCCCAGGTGACACCGCTGTCGTCGGATGTCCATACCTCGCACCACTTCTCGTTGCCCAGGCCCTGGGTGTACATGACCCACAGGTAGATCCGGCCGTCGACGGTCATCGCGTCGCACGGCAGGACGGTGGAGTACTCGGCGTTGTCGTGCTGGTAGTCCCACAGCTGGCGGCCGTCGGTACCCGGCGAGGTGGCCATGACGATCGGCTCGGCAGGGTCGCGTTGAGACGTACGAGTGATGATGGGGGAACGCCAGTTCCCGATGCCGCCCATCGGTGGGCCGTACGGGCCGTCCCCGGAGAACGAGTCCCCCCAGATGAAGCCGACATCGCCGTCGGGCAGCTCGAACGGAATCGCGAGATCGCCGCCACCGAGGTCAGCCGACGGTACAGGGTTCAGATCCGTGACGCGAATGACACACCCACCCCGGTCGGCTCGAACCAAAATCGTTGGGCTGGTTTCACTTCCGTCACGCCACCAAGCTACGTCACAATGCCGAAAGGCCCGCTCGCACGTGGCGAACGGGCCCTTCGAGACGCGGTGAAACCTTACGCGGTTTCGGTGATCGGGCGGTCAACCCGGCGGCGATCTCGTGCTCGATTCCTGAACTTGCGAAGAGCAGATCAACCAAGACAGGGACGCCGTCGAAGTTTCTGCGCAGACGGATCGTGGCGAGTCGTCCGTTGTCGTGTTCGACAGACGCGTGCATGGTGTAGCCCGCGTCGAACATGCTGCGCACCAGCGCTTCCGCGTCGCCATCATCGGCTACTGCGACCGCGAGGTCGATGTCATGGGTGAATCGGGGAATCGAGCGCGCCGAGACCGCGAAGCCACCGACAAGGGCCCAGCGGTAGCCCAGGCTGTCGATGTCAGCTCGCGCACGCCGCAGCGCTGATTCGAGGGCGTTCACGCAAACCTGGCGGATGACCGACCAGCTTTGTCTTCAACGCCTTGCCGGGACAGGAGCCAGGATGCGACTTTGTCCGCGATCTCGGCAGAGGATGCATCCGGATGCATCCGGCGCATCCGCGTACGGTACATCTGCACGCCGAATTCCGACATCTCCAGGGCAAGCCGAAGTCTCTGCGCTGGCGTTCCTTCCGTCACGCCACCAGGTTACGTCACAATGCCGAAAGGCCCGCTCGCACGTGGCGAACGGGCCCTTCGAGACGCGGTGAAACCTTACGCGGTTTCGGTGATCGGGCGGTCGACCCAGCTCATCAGGCCGCGCAGCTTGGCGCCGGTGACCTCGATCGGGTGCTCGGCGTTCTCCTTGCGCAGACCCTCGAGCTCCTTGTTGCCGCCTTCGACGTTGGCGACGAGGCGCTTGACGAAGGTGCCGTCCTGGATATCGGTCAGGATCGCCTTCATGCGCTCCTTGGTACCGGCGTCGATGACGCGCGGGCCCGACAGGTAGCCACCGAACTCGGCGGTGTCGGAGACCGAGTAGTTCATGCGGGCGATGCCGCCCTCGTACATCAGGTCGACGATCAGCTTGAGCTCGTGCAGAACCTCGAAGTAGGCCATCTCGGGGGCGTAGCCCGCCTCGACCATGACCTCGAAACCGATCTTGACCAGTTCCTCGGTGCCACCGCAGAGCACGGCCTGCTCACCGAAGAGGTCGGTCTCGGTCTCTTCCTTGAAGGTGGTCTTGATGACGCCGGCGCGGGTGCCGCCGATGCCCTTGGCGTAGGACAGCGCCAGGGCCTGGCCCTCGCCGGTCGGGTCCTGATCGACAGCGATCAGAGCCGGAACGCCCTTGCCGTCGACGAACTGACGACGCACCAGGTGGCCGGGGCCCTTCGGGGCGACCATCGCGACGGTGACGCCGGCCGGAGCCTTGACGAGACCGAAGTGGATGTTGAGGCCGTGGCCGAAGAACAGCGCGTCGCCGTCCTTCAGGTTGGGCTCGATGTCGTTGGTGAAGATCGACGCCTGCGCGGTGTCGGGCGCGAGCACCATGATCACGTCGGCCCAGGCGGAGACCTCGGCGGGGGTGCCGACGGTCAGACCGGCCTCTTCGGCCTTCGGGCGAGACTTCGAACCCTCGGCCAGGCCGACGCGGACGTCGACGCCGGAGTCGCGCAGGCTCAGCGAGTGCGCGTGGCCCTGGCTGCCGTAACCGATCACGGCGACCTTGCGGCCCTGGATGATCGACAGGTCAGCGTCGTCGTCGTAGAACATCTCGACTGCCACTTTGGTTGGTCCCTTCTGAATGAATGCGGTTAGGAAAAGTTATCGCGGAGGTTGCTGAAGGAGGTTCAGCGGGTCGCGGTGATCGATTTGGGGCCGCGGCCGACGGCCACGACACCGGACTGCACGATCTCGCGGATCCCGTACGGCTCGACCATGCGCAGCAGCGCGTCGAGCTTGGAACGGGTGCCGGTCGCCTCGATGGTCAGCGCGTCGGGCGACACGTCGATCACCTTGGCGCGGAACAACTGCACGGCCTCGATCACCTGCGTGCGCACCGACGCGTCGGCGCGCACCTTCACCAGGATCAGCTCGCGGGCCACCGAGGCGTCGGCGTCCTGCTCCACGATCTTGATGACGTTGATCAGCTTGTTGAGCTGCTTGGTGACCTGCTCGAGGGGCAGATCGTCGACGGTCACGACGATCGTCATCCGCGAGATCTCGGGGATCTCGGTGCCACCGACGGCCAGGGATTCGATATTGAAGCCACGGCGCGAGAACAGGCTCGCGACTCGCGCCAGCACGCCCGGCTTGTCCTCGACGAGGACGCTCAGGGTGTGGGTGGTGCTCATTCGTCGTCGCCCTTCTCGGAGGTGGCCTGCTCGCGTTCCATCGCCTCGTGGATGACGGCCGGTTCGGAGACCGACTCGTCCTCGTCGAAGAGCGGACGGATACCGCGGGCGAACATGATCTCGTCGTTGCTGGTGCCCGAGGCGACCATCGGCCACACCTGGGCGTCCTTGCCGACGATGAAGTCGATCACGACCGGGCGGTCGGTGATGGCCTGGGCCTGGCGGATCGCGTCCTCGACCTCGGACTCCTTCTCCACCCGGATGCCGACGCAACCCAGCGCCTCGGCCAGCTTCACGAAATCGGGGATGCGCAGGGAATGCGTGCCGAGATCGGTGTTGGAGTAGCGCTGTTCGTAGAACAGGGTCTGCCACTGACGGACCATGCCCAGGTTGCCGTTGTTGATCAGGGCGACCTTGATCGGCACCCCCTCGATGGCGCAAGTGGCCAGTTCCTGGTTGGTCATCTGGAAGCAGCCGTCACCGTCGACCGCCCAGACTTCCTTGTCCGGCGCGCCCATCTTGGCGCCCATGGCAGCGGGCACCGAGTAGCCCATGGTGCCGAGACCGCCCGAGTTGAGCCAGGTGCGCGGGTTCTCGTACTTGATGAACTGCGCGGCCCACATCTGGTGCTGGCCGACGCCGGCGCAGTAGATGGCCTCGGGGCCCGCGAGCCGGCCGAGCGTCTCGATGACGTACTCCGGCGAGACCGAGCCGTCGCTGGGCGTCTTCCAGCCCAGCGGGTAGTTCTCGCGGATGCCACTGAGGTAGGCCCACCATTCGGTGAGGTTCAGCAGCGGTGCGTCGCCGGCCTGCGGATCGGCCTTGAGGGTTTCGATCAGCTCGACGATCACCTCACGCGCGTCGCCCACGATCGGGACGTCGGCGTGGCGGTTCTTGCCGATCTCGGCCGGGTCGATGTCGGCGTGGATGACCTTCGCATCGGGCGCGAAGGAGTCCAGCTGACCGGTGACGCGGTCGTCGAAACGGGCGCCGAGGGTGATCAGCAGGTCCGACTTCTGCAGCGCGGCGACGGCACCGACGGTGCCGTGCATGCCGGGCATGCCCATGTTCAGGGTGTGGCTGTCGGGGAACGCGCCCCGCGCCATCAGCGTGGTGACCACCGGGATGCCGGTGAGTTCGGCCAGCTCGAGCAGTTCCGGCGAGGCGTCGGACTTGATGACGCCACCACCGACGTAGAGCACCGGCTGCTTGGACTCCAGGATCATCCTGGCGGCCTCGCGCACCTGCTTGCCGTGAGGCTTGGTGACCGGGCGGTAGCCGGGCAGACGCATCTCCGGCGGCCACGAGAACGTGGTCTGGGCCTGCAGCGCGTCCTTGGTGATGTCGACCAGGACCGCGCCGGGGCGACCCGAGGCGGCGAGGTAGAACGCCTCGGCCAGGGTGCGCGGGATCTCGGCGGCGTCGGAGACCAGGAAGTTGTGCTTGGTGATCGGCATCGTGATGCCCGAGATGTCGGCTTCCTGGAACGCGTCGGTGCCGACCAGGCTCGACGGCACCTGACCGGTGATCGCCACGATCGGGACCGAGTCCATCTGGGCGTCGGCCAGCGGGGTCACCAGGTTGGTCGCGCCGGGGCCGGATGTGGCCATACACACACCGACCTTGCCCGAGGCCTGCGCGTAACCGGTCGCCGCGTGACCGGCGCCCTGCTCGTGCCGGACCAGGACGTGGCGGACCTTCTTCGAGTCGAACAGCGGGTCGTAGACAGGAAGGACCGCGCCGCCGGGAATGCCGAATACCGTGTCGACGTCGAGCTCTTCGAGGGACCGAACCACCGACTGGGCGCCGGTCACGCGCTCGGGCGCGACCTGGCGGCGGGCGGGGTTGGTCGCCGGGCTACCAGGGGTAGCTGAAGGCGCTGACCTGCGGGCCGATGGCCCGGGTCGTGCGGTTGGTGCACTCACCGTCTTCGTTCCTCACTGTCTCGTTCTGACTCGGACTGACCCGACAGGGCCGCTGGCATTCGCCCGAACACAAAAAAGCCCCCGCCCAGCGCATGGCTGTTCGAGGGTGGCGCGTCGCAAACGCGAGCTGACGTATTGACTAGGTGTCAGGCTCAGCGCTGGACGCGCCGGCCGATTACGAGCTCGTTTCGAATCACGCATACGACGTTAGGCGCGCGTAGTGCGTCGAGTCAAACAGGCTTTCCGCTCCGGTCCCATTCTGTGGGACTCGAGTGGTTGCGTGGGTCCGTGTACCAAGATGCGAGGATAGGAGGGTGTCATCACCGCATCAGTCCGTGCCACCGGCTAAATCGTCCCACACCACCGACGAGGGAACCGATACGGGTCGCCCGTCGCGACCCGGCGGCCTGCGCTCGGCCAGTCCGGGGCGGCTCGCGGCGATCGGCGCGGTGGTGCTGGCCTACCTGGTCTTCATCGTCGTCGGCACGGTGCAGGACTGGTCGCTGGGGGTGCGGATCGGGGTGATCGTGCCCGTCGCGGTGGTCGTCTGGCTGCTGATGCCGCGCCGGACGAACACGCCGACGCCGGGTGTGCACGTGATCGGCGTTCCCCGCCTGGCCTATATCGGCGTACTGGTGCTGGCGTTCTGCGTGTTCTTCCCGTTCGTCGGGTGGCCGGCCGTCCTGTGGCCGCTGCTGCTGGCCCCGGTGATCGCGGTGTGGTGGGTGGTGCGCACGCACACGACCGTGTCCGAGTCCGGGCTGGATCTGAGCTCGATGACCAGCACGAAGCACCTCGACTGGGCGCGGATCAAGGGGATCAGCATTCCCAAGCGCGGCTCTGTGCGCGCCCGGCTCGACGACGAATCCGAGGTGAAGCTGCCTGCCGTCGGTTACGACCGGTTGCGTGAGCTGATCGAAGCGTCCGGCGGGCGCCTGCCCGATGTGTTCGCCGCCGCCGAAGCGGCCGAAGCCGAGCGTCTCGCCGCCGAGCGGGCCGCGGCGAAGGCGGAAGCCGACGCGAAGGCCGAGCCCGAAGCTGCAGCGTCGGAGGCGAAGGCCGAACCGGCCGCGGAGCCGAAGACCGAGCAGTGACCGTGGGCACTGTGGGAATGAGCACGTCGGCGCGATCCTTGTACCGGTAAGCTGACGGCGACCGGGCACCCCGCGCCGACGGCACCACCGCGGCGACACCTCACGGAGCGACACTCCCGCCTCGAGCCCCGGTTCCCGCTCCCCCGCACGCCACCACCGGCGCGATGCGACCATCGCTCGCCGGAGTAACGTGAAGGGCTGCCGGACGCACCGCGATCGCGCACGTGCCACGCAGGTCAGCCCCCTGTGCGCACGCTCGCCACGCACCCAGCGACATCACGAGGACTTCCATGCCACCGCTTCGCTCACGCACCACCACCATCGGCCGCAATGCTGCGGGCGCGCGCTCACTCTGGCGCGCGACCGGCATGACCGATTCCGATTTCGGTAAGCCGATCATCGCGATCGCGAACTCCTACACCCAGTTCGTGCCCGGTCACGTGCACCTCAAGAACATGGGCGAGATCGTCGCCGAGGCGGTGGCCGCCGCCGGTGGCATCGCACGCGAGTTCCACACCATCGCCGTCGACGACGGCATCGCCATGGGTCACGGCGGCATGCTCTACTCGCTGCCCTCGCGCGAGATCATCGCCGACTCCGTGGAGTACATGGCCAACGCCCACACCGCCGACGCGCTGGTGTGTATCTCCAACTGCGACAAGATCACTCCCGGCATGCTCAACGCCGCGATGCGTCTCAACATCCCCGCCGTGTTCGTCTCCGGCGGGCCGATGGAGGCCGGTAAGGCGGTGATCGTCGACGGTGTCGCGCAGGCGCCGCTCGACCTGGTCAGCGCGATCTCCGCGAGTGCGAACCAGGCCGTGTCCGACGAAGGACTGGACGAAGTCGAGCGGTCCGCGTGCCCGACCTGCGGTTCGTGTTCGGGCATGTTCACCGCGAACTCGATGAACTGCCTGACCGAGGCGCTCGGCCTCGCGCTGCCGGGCAACGGTTCCACCCTCGCCACCCACTCCGCGCGCCGTGCGCTGTTCGAGCGGGCGGGCACGGTGATCGTCGATATCGCCAAGCGCTGGTACCAGGACGACGACGCCTCGGTGCTGCCCCGAAACGTGGCCAACGCCAAGGCTTTCCGCAACGCGATGGCCCTCGACGTCGCCATGGGCGGCTCGACCAACACCGTGCTGCACACCCTCGCCGCCGCACAGGAGGGCGAGATCGACTTCGACCTGCAGACCATCGACGACATCAGCCGCAAGGTGCCGTGCCTGTCGAAGGTGTCGCCGAACTCGGATTACCACATGGAAGACGTGCACCGTGCCGGCGGCATCCCGGCCATCCTCGGCGAGCTGCGTCGCGGTGGGCTGCTGGACACCGACGTCACCACCGTGCACACCGCCTCCTTCGAGGAATACCTCGACACCTGGGATGTGCGCTCGGGCAAGGCATCCGAAGAGGCCATCGAGCTCTTCCACGCCGCCCCCGGTGGCGTGCGCACAGTGGAACCGTTCTCCACCAGCAACCGCTGGTCCTCGCTCGACACCGATGCCGCCGGTGGCTGCATCCGCGACGTCGAGAACGCCTACACCGTCGAAGGCGGGCTGTGCGTGCTGCGCGGCAATATCGCTCCCGACGGCGCGATCCTCAAGACCGCGGGCATCGACGAAGACCTGTTCACCTTCGAAGGCCCGGCCGTGGTGGTCGAGTCGCAGGAGGACGCGGTGTCGATGATCCTCGGCAAGAAGATCCAGCCCGGTGACGTGGTCGTCATCCGCTATGAAGGCCCCGCCGGCGGTCCGGGCATGCAGGAGATGCTGCACCCGACCTCGTTCCTCAAGGGTCTCGGTCTCGGCAAGGTGTGCGCGCTGATCACCGACGGCCGCTTCTCCGGCGGCACCTCGGGGCTGTCGATCGGTCACATCTCCCCCGAGGCCGCCTCGGGCGGTGCCATCGGCTTGATCGAGAACGGCGACCGCATCCGCATCGATGTGCACACCCGCGCGCTGGAAGTGCTTGTCTCCGACGAGGTCATGGCCGAGCGCCGCGCGAAGATGGAGGCCTCGGAGCGCCCGTGGCAGCCCGTCAACCGCGACCGCACGGTCACCACCGCCCTGCGTGCCTACGCGGCGCTCGCCACGTCGGCGGACAAGGGTGCCGTTCGTCAGGTGCCGTAGCCGCCTCCCCGCGTATTCAGGCCAGATTCAGGCTCGCCGCCAGTCGTTGATGCGACCGGCGGCGAGCCTGTTATCGGGTAGCCCGATCCCGGCAAGTTACCCATGTTCTTGCGAAATCACGGGTTGCGATTCACGGGCGGGGCGGACTGTCCTGCTGTCAGACGAGCGCGGGTTGTGTTGTCGACGTCGACGACTCGTCGTCGCGGCCGGTTCGGGAGGGAATCAGGGCCGTGGCCACGAGGCCGAGCAGGACGAAGCCCGCGGCCAGGTAGGCGCCGAGGTTGACGCCGGCGGTCATGGCTGATCGACCGGCGGTGGCTACTTCCTGCGTATCCGGTTGGGCGGCAAAGCCTTCGATCGCCGCGCCCGCACTGCCGGTGATGGCGTGCGCGTATTGCTGGGCTTGCGCCGGGGGCGTACCGACCGCGGTGAGATCGTCTTCGACATTCGAGCTCAGCGTGGTGAAGAAGATCGTCGTGAGCAGTGCGATGCCGAGGGCGGAACCCAGTTGACGGAAGGCGCTTTGGATACCGGACGCCTGGCCGTTGTCGGCTTCGGGGATGTCGGCGAGGACGACGTTGGTCACCTGCGCCGTAGCGAAACCGACGCCGATGCCGTACACACACAGGACCAGCGCGATCGACCACCATGAGCTGTCGGTGGCGGCGAAGAAGCCCAGCGCGGCCAGGCCGACGACCTCCAGCCCCAGACCGAGGCGGACCATGTTCAGCGGCGAGGCCTTCCCTGCCATCCCGAAGCTGGCACCACTGGCGATGAAGCTGCCGATGGCGATCGGCACCAGGGCCAGACCGGACTGCAGGGCGCTGTAACCGAGGGTGAACTGCAGCCACAGCGGGAGCACGGCGACGATGCCGAACTCACCGAGGCCGATGATCAGCGTCGCGATATTGCCGTTGCGGAACGAGGCCAACGAGAACAGGCTCAGGTCCATCAGCGCCTTGTCGGCATTGCCGCCGCGGCGCAACAGCACCTGCCGGACGACGAACCCGCCCAGCGCGAGCACACTCAGCACGAGCGCGACCAGCACCGGCGACGGCCCGCTCTCCCAGGTGAATCCGGCGATCCCCATCGGATGGACGGTGGTGATCCAGCCGTAGGTGCGGCCCTCGACCAACCCGAAGGCCAGCAGCCCGAGGCCGAGCACCGACAGGATCGAGCCGAGCACATCGAGTCGACCGGCGACCTTCGGCGACGGCGCGATGCACGCCAGCACACCGACCACGATCAGCACAGCCAGGGGCACATTGATGCCGAACGCCCAGCGCCACGACACATGCTCGGCCAACCAGCCACCGAGCAGCGGACCGAGCGCGGCGGCCGCACCGATCGTGGAACCCCATACCGCGAAGGCCTGACCACGGGCTTTGCCCGTGAAGGTGGCGTTGAGCAGGGCGAGCGAGGTCGGCAGGATCATCGCCGCGCCCGCGCCCTGCAGGAATCGGGCGATGACGAGCAGTCCGCCGTCCGGTGCCAGCCCGGCCAGGATGCTGGTCGCGCCGAACACCACCACACCGGTGACGAACACCCGGCGCGCCCCGACCATGTCCGCTACCCGGCCGACCACCAGCAGCAGCGCCGCGAAGACGATCGCGTAGGACTCCTGAATCCATTGCGCCTCGGTGGAACCCGTGTCCAGGTCTTCGATGATCGACGGGATGATCACGTTCACGATCGTGGTGTCGACCACGATCAGCGCCACGCCGAGGGCAATGGCGATCAAGCCGAGCCATCGACGAAGGGACGACTCTTGACTCATCGCACACTCCTATTTCCATGGTGGAATATTTCCATAGTCAAAGTATATTGAGGGCAATAGGATGTCAAACGATGCGAAAGGAACCTATGAGCCAGTCGGACGCTCGCGCCCAGTACGAACGAATCCACGAAGGAATGCGTGCCTACGGCGCGAGTTACCGGGAACTCGCCCGCCGATTCGCGACCTGGCTCGGGTTGCACTCGACCGATGCCGAGGCCCTGATCGAGATCCTCACCGCCGAGGAACGCGGGACCACACTGTCACCGGCACGGCTCAGCGAACGGATCTCGCTGTCCAACAGCGCCACCACCGCACTGCTGAACCGGCTGGAACAGGCCGGTCATATCGTGCGCAGCCGAGAACACGACGACCGTCGCGTGATCACACTGCGCAGCACACCCAGCATCCACACTCTCGCCAACGATTTCTTCGGCCCACTCGGCACGAAGGTGGAAGAGTCGGTGATGGGGAAATACTCCCCCGAGGAGCTGCGACGATTCGAGTCGTTCCTGGCCGACGTGCACGCCACCATGACCGCCCACCTGACTGAACCCGCACCATCGCGACCACTGATGTCGTGAGGACATCGGCAACTCACCGGGTACCGGCTCACCGAGTTGCCGCGTCATCGACGCACCGCGCCCCTGGATCTGACCCAAAGACGCGGAAAGTCGGATCAGAAGGGGCCGATGCCTTTCAAGGGATTGCCGCCGTGGAGGAACCAGAAGGTGAGGATGGCGGCGGCGACAGCCAGGACGACGACCCCGAAGGAACCGTAGGAGGGTCGGGTGGCCCAGCCTCGGGTGCGGTCGAAGGACCAGCGGCCGGGGCCGGTGAGGATGATCGCCAGGGCGGAACCGGCCAGGACGGAGTCGAGTTCGACGCCGGTGGGGGTGCCCGCGTTGTACTGGAAGCCGGGGACCATGCCCTGCTTCCACATCCACGCGTTCAGGATCGTGGCCAGGACAGCGCCCGCGGCGAGCGGGGTGGCCAGGCCGATCACCAGCAGGATGCCGCCGCCGAGTTCACCGGCGATCACCAGCGCGGTCGACAGTGACGGGTAGTCCCAGCCGCCGCTTTCCATCATGGTCTTGGTGCCGTCTAGGCCGGGTCCGTGGAACCAGCCGGTCAGCTTCTGCAGACCGTGGTAGATGAAGGTGTAGCCGACCACCAGGCGCAGCACGAACAGGCCGAGGTCCAGGGTGCCGCGGCGAGCCTCGCGGTTGCGGCGCTGCAAGCGGACGGTGCCCGCCGAGGCCGCCGACGCGGGCGGGATCGTCGCGTACCCGTAATCTTCGTCGCCACCGCCACGGCCGGTTTGCGCGGTGCTCGCACCGGGAACCTCATCACCGGGGTCGAGACCGAGATCCTCGTCGGTGCGGGGGATGTCCTTCGGATCCGGCTTGCGCATCTGCGTCGTCGGCGAATCGAACGGGCTGGTCACCGGGCGACCCGCCGCCGACGCGCCCTGCCCGGCCGGTGCCGAACCTTCGGCCTTCGGAGTGTCATTCGACTTGTCGGTCACCGACTCACCTTATGACGTGCCGTCCCGGTGTGCCGCCCTTCCTCGCAACGGGCGTGTCAGCCCCGCTCGACTTCCGGTCGCGTCCGGGCAGCCGCATTCGGACGCGACGGGCGTGTCAGGCCCGCACCGCTGCCGGTAACGTCTGACCTATGAGTTCGGGAATCGCGGGCCGCGTGGCAGTCGGGGTGGCACTGAGCGCCGTTTTGCTAGCCGGGTGCGCCCGTTTCGACGAGTCGGCGTCGAGTCCGTTCACCACCGAACCGCAACTGGGTGGGTCCGGCGCGGAACCGAAGAAGCCGCAGGAGGACCCCTCGCAGCCGCCGCGACCGACCGGACCGTGTATCGATCCCGATCCCAATGTCATCGCCACCTGCATGGAATCGGGGGCCGGGCTGATCGCGGTGGGCGAGGGCGCCTTCGTCGCGGAGCGAAAGACGGGGCGGATCCTGCAGGTGAAACCGGTCGACGCGAGCACACCGCAGGAGACGCCGGTGGAGATCGCCAGCGTGCCCGTCGACGGGTCGGCCGACGGCGGCATCTCCGATATCGTGCTCTCCCCCACCTTCGGTGAGGACGGGCTGATGTACGCCTACATCACCACCGGCAGCGACAATCGGGTCGTGCGCCTGTCCAAGGGCGGGGCGGCCAAGCCGATCCTCACCGGGATTCCCAAGGGCGCCGACGGAAATCGCGGCGCACTGGAATGGTCGACGCCGACGCAGCTGATGATCCTCACCGGTGATGCCGGAAACCCCGGCGCCGCGGCCGATCCCGGCTCGCTCGGCGGCAAGCTGCTTCGCCTGGAGTCGCCGTCGGCGGGTACGAACAACCCACAGGTGGTGGCGTCGGGCATCGGTTCGGCCGGCGACATCTGCCGCGACGGCAAGGAAGGCATGTGGGTCACCGACCGCACCGCCGCCGAGGACCGGCTCCAGCACCTGAGCCCCGACGGCACCCTCAGCGTCTCCTGGACCTGGCCCGACCGTCCCGGCGTCGGCGGCTGCACGGCCACCGGTGACGGCGTCGGCATCGCACTCAGCGAGGGCAAGGCGCTGGCCGCCGTCGCCGCGGACCCCACTACGTTCGCCGTCACCACCGCCCCCACCCTGATCGCGCAGGACAAGTACGGCAGGTTCCTAGGCGCCACCGCCAGCGCCGACGGCAGCATCTGGGTCACCACCACCAACAAGACCGATGGCGAGCCAGGCGAATTCGACGACCGCGTGGTCCGCATCCCACCCCCGCAGGGTGGAGCAGGCGGCCCGGACTAGGAAAGGAAGCGGCCGCCCGTACTGCGAAAGCAGTCCGGGCGGCCGTTTCTCATCCTCAGCTGCAGGCGGCGATGACCAGGTCGCGGACGCGGGCGGCGTCGGCCTGGCCGCGCGTGGCCTTCATGACGTCGCCGACGATCTTGCCCGCGGCGGCAACCTTGCCGGAGCGGATCTTCTCGGCGATGTCGGGGTTGGCGGCGAGGGCCTTCTCGACCTCGGCCTGCAGGGCCGAGTCGTCGCTGACCATGCCGAGGCCCTTGGCCTCGACGATGGCGGCGGGCTCGCCCTCACCGGCGAGGACGAAGTCGACGACCTGCTTGGCGACCTTGTTGTTGACGGTCTTGGTTTCCACCAGCGCGATCACCGCGGCGACCTGGGCGGGGGTGATGGGCAGGTCGGCGAGGGCGATGTCGCGTTCCTTGGCCTTCTCGGTCAGGTAGGCGACCCACCAGGAGCGCGCCTCGTTGGCGGGGGCGCCCGCGTCGACGGTGGCGATGATGAGGTCGAGGGCGCCCGCGTTGACGAGGTCGCGCATGACCTCGTCGGACAGGCCCCAGTCGGCCTGGATCCGGGCGCGCACCAGCCACGGGTATTCGGGGATGGTGGCGCGCAGCTCCTCGACCCACTCGGCGGCCGGGGCGACAGGCTCGAGGTCGGGCTCGGGGAAGTAGCGGTAGTCCTCGGCGGTTTCCTTGCGGCGACCAGCGGCGGTGGAGCCGTCGGCTTCCTGGAAGTGGCGGGTCTCCTGGATGATCTCGCCGCCGGCGGTGAGCACCGCGGCCTGACGACGCATCTCGTAGCGCACCGCGACCTCGACGCTCTTGAGCGAGTTCACGTTCTTGGTCTCGGTGCGGGTGCCGAATTCCTTGGCGCCGACCGGCATCAGGGACACGTTGGCGTCGCAGCGCAGCGAACCCTGCTCCATCTTCACGTCGGACACGTTCAGCGAGCGCAGCACCTCGCGCAGCGCGGTGACATAGGCGCGGGCCACCTCGGGCGCGCGCTCACCGGCACCGGTGATGGTCTTGGTGACGATCTCGATCAGCGGCACGCCCGCGCGGTTGAAGTCGAGCAGCGAGTGGCTCGCACCGTGGATGCGTCCGGTCGCGCCGCCGACGTGCAGGGACTTGCCGGTGTCCTCCTCCATGTGCGCGCGCTCGATCTCGACGCGGAAGATGGACCCGTCGTCGAGGGTCACGTCGAGGTAGCCCTCGGTGGCGATCGGTTCGTCGTACTGGCTGATCTGGTAGTTCTTCGGCTGATCGGGGTAGAAGTAGTTCTTGCGCGCGAACCGGCCCCACGGGGTGATCGAACAGTTCAGCGCGAGGCCGATCCGGATGGCCGATTCGATGGCCTTCTCGTTCACTACGGGCAGCGAGCCGGGTAGGCCGAGGCACACCGGGCACACCTGGGTATTGGGTTCGGCGCCGAACTCGGTGGGGCAACCGCAGAACATCTTGGTCGCCGTGGACAACTCGACGTGGACCTCCATGCCGAGCACCGGCTCGTACCGGGAGATGACATCGGCGTAATCCATCAACTCGACCGTGGGTGCACTCATGACGCCCAGTCTAGGTAAGCCCGCTGACGCACTCGGCCGGTGGTCCTAGCGGGGCGGGACGCGCTGGGTGAGCCACCCGGTGACGTAGGTGAGCACCGCCGGGTCGATGGTCGTCTCGATGGTCGCGTACTCGCTCGGCTTGCCGGTCGCGGTGGGCTGCATCAGGTGGTTGAGGCCGGGAAAGGTGTGCACGGTCGCGTCGGGAGCGGCGGCGAGGTTCTCGCGCATCGGGCCTTCGTTCTGGGTAGCGATGACCTGCTGGTCCTTGTCGCCGAAGAACGCCAGCACCGGCACGCGCAGCGCCTGTAGCGTCGGTTTCGGGTCGTGGGTGATGAACGAGGTCATGTACGGGGTGTTGAACCCGTCGACCACCTCCTGGGGCGCGCGTTCGGCCACCGGCAGGGAGTCGTTGTGCCGCTGGGTGAAAGCCCGCGCGCCCTCGATATCGCCCGCGCGCAACAGCCTCGACCATTCACTGACGTAGGCGACCTGCTGGTCGATCTGGCCCTGCGGTGCGCCCGTCGAGGCCATGATCACTTTGTTCTGCTCGATCAGCACGTCGGCGCCGGGTACCGACGGGCCTGCCATCAGAACCGCGAAGGCGACATTACTGCCGGGCAGCGCGGCGACCATCGGGGCGAGGTAGCCGCCTTCGCTGTGCCCGAACAGACCCACTCGGGCGGGATCGATCTCGGGGCGGGTACGCAGGAACGCGAGGCCCGCGGCCGCGTCGGCGGCGAGGTCGGGGTAGGTGGCATCGTCGAGAGTGCCGCTGGTGCCGCCGACACCACGGTCGTCGGTGCGCAGCACGGCATAGCCTGCGCGAGTGAAGGTGTCAGCGAGCAGCTGGAACGGGCGGTGGCCCATCAGCTCTTCGTTGCGGTCCTGCGGGCCACTGCCCGTGATCAGCAGCATCGCCGGAAACGGGCCACTACCTTCGGGTTCGGTGAGCGTGCCCGCGATGGTGATGTCGCCGTTGCGATAGGTGACGTCCTCGCTGCGGTACGGGTACGGCGGTTTCGGGTCCTGCGGGCGGGGCAGGTTCTCGATCTTGCCGCGCTGCAGCGTGACCGGAGCCTTCTCCCCGGACTGCACCCAGTCACCGGTGAGCCGGTCGCCGTCGAGCTTGCCGCGGAAGCCGGGGTCACCCGGCGCGTCGGGGATGGTGAACTCCACCCGGTCCGGTTCGGTGCGTACATCTTTCAACGGCGCGTCGCGCACACCCTGCGCCGGGATGTCGATGGTGGCCGATCCGTCCTCGGCGAAGCTCACCCCGATCGAGATCGGCTGCCCCGGTACCTCGATGTCACCGTGCCAGCTGCCCCACACAGTGGGGGCGGCCGCGTCGTCCGAGGCCCCCGAACACCCCGCCACCAGCGCGGCGACGACGACAAGAACCGAAACGATCACTCGACCGGTGCGCATGAACCCACGGTACCGACGCGCACCGACAATGTCGGAGGAACCGGCGCCGATATCAGCCGAAGAACGCCGACGCCTCGCTGAGCCGTTCCGGCGGAACGCGTTTGAGCTGCTTGGTCGCCTCCGACAGCGGAACCAGCCCGATATTGGTGCCGTGCAGTGCCACCATCTGACCGAAATGCCCCGCGTGCACCGCCTCGGCCGCGTGTACCCCGAACCGTGTCGCGAGAATGCGGTCGTAGGGTGTGGGGCTGCCACCGCGCTGGATATGGCCGAGCACCGTGGTGCGAACCTCTTTGCCGATGCGGCGCTCGATCTCCGACCCCAGCTGCTGGGCGACGCCGGTGAACCGCTCGTGGCCGAACTCGTCGATCCCGCCCTCGCGCAACGCGAATCCGGATTCCGGCGCGGGATGCGCGCCCTCGGCGACCACGCAGATGAAGCTCTTGTCACCGCGCTGGAAGCGGGCCTTGATCATCGCGCACACCTGCGACACGTCGAACGGCTCCTCGGGCACCAGGGTCAAGTGGGCGCCCGCGGCGATCCCGGAGTTCAGCGCGATCCAGCCGGCGTGGCGGCCCATCACCTCGACCAGCATCACCCGCTGATGGGATTCGGCGGTGGTGTGCAGACGGTCGATGGCCTCGGTGGCGATCGACAGCGCGGTGTCGTGGCCGAAGGTGACGTCGGTGCAGTCGATGTCGTTGTCGATGGTCTTGGGCACGCCGACCACCGGCACGCCCTCGTCGGCGAGCCAGCTCGCGGCGGTGAGGGTGCCTTCGCCGCCGATGGGGATCAGCGCTTCGATGCCGTTGTCGTCGAGGGTCTGCTGGATCCTGGGCAGGCCTGCGCGCAGCACCTCGGGGTTGGTGCGTGCGGTGCCGAGCATCGTGCCGCCCTTGGTGAGCAGGCGGTCGGTGCGATCGTCGTTGTGAATGCGGATCTTTCGATCCTCGAGTAGGCCGCGCCACCCGTCCTCGAAACCGACGATGGCATCGCCGTAGCGGCCGTTCGCGGTGCGGACCACAGCCCGGATCACCGCGTTCAGACCTGGACAATCTCCGCCTCCGGTCAAGACTCCGATGCGCATGGCGTTCATCTTGCCGCACCGGCCTCGATCAGGGGCAGTGACCTCCGGCCAGCTCGCTCAGGTGCCCCGAGATGAGCGTCGCCATCTTGTCGAGCATGGCCATACCGTCGTTGAAACTGCCCGAATCCGGTTGTGCGGCGAAGGCGATCGCGATCCGGCCGGTGGGCGAGTCGATCAGACCGAACTGACGGACCAGGTACTTCCCCGCCGGGTCGGGCCCCCACCCGCCCTTGAACTCGGCACTGCCGAACGCGCCCAGACCCCAGTGGTGGCTGGCGATGATCTGCTGCATCAGCCCGACCACCCGCTCGCTCTGCGGGATGCACGGCAGCTGCGAGGCGAAGCGCACCTGGTCGGCCAGTGTCCATTCGGCCTGACCGTAGACCGACGCGTCGGCACGGGTGCGCGTGGCCGGCACGGTGGTGCGGGTGTCGCTGCCTTCGCGCAGCACGCCCTCCACCGCCTTGGCCGCGTCGGCACCGCTGCCGAGCGAGGCCCACAGGGTGTCGGCGGCGCCGTTGTCCGACGCGGTGATTGCCGCTGAGGCATACGACGAGTAGGAAGCGCTGTTACGCAGGGCCGCGATGGCCAGCGGCACCTTGATCGTCGACCAGGCCGGACCGGAGGACCAGTTGCCGAAGGTGACCATCTTCTTGCCGCCCACCGGCATGATCGCCAGCCCCGCGCTCCCGCGGAAACCCTGCTGGAGCTCGCTGAAATCGGCGGCCAGGCTGCCGGGTACCGCGATCGAGATCGTGCCGTTGTCGGCGCCGGGATCGGCGACGGGAACCGTGGTGGTCACGCTCGGCCGGGCGGCCTTCGGCTCGGTACCGCAACCCGCGGTCGCGAGCACGACCACGCCCAGCAACGCGGACAGCACCACCCGGACGTGATGGCGTCGTTCATTATTCATTATGTGAAGCATTTTCGTTTGTAAACTCCCCCGGGGCGTTCGGTGCTGGCGACCCGTACCGTTACCGTACTGCGACATATGCCGATCGCCCACTTCGAGCACCGAACCCTCAGGTCAGACGGTGTTCGCCCGTATAGATATTCATCGTTTCGGCACGCAGGAAGCCGACGAGTGTGAGGTCGGACTCGGCGGCCAAGTCGACGGCGAGCACGCTCGGCGCCGACACCGCGGCCAGGATCGGGATCCCGGCCATCACCGCCTTCTGCGCCAGTTCGAACGACGCGCGACTGCTCACCACCAGCACCAGATCGTGCGCGGGCACCCGGTTCTCGCGCACGGCCCAGCCGATCACCTTGTCGACGGCGTTGTGCCTGCCGATGTCCTCACGCAGGGCCAGCAGCGTGCCGTCGGTGGTGAACAGACCCGCCGCGTGCAAGCCCCCGGTGGCCTCGAACAACTTCTGCCCGGCGCGTAGCTGTTTCGGCAGGTCGGTCAGGGTGTCGGTGCTGATCGACACCGATTCGCGCGGGATCGGGAAGCGGGTGCGGGTACGCACTTCGTCGAGCGCGGTCTTACCGCAGAGGCCGCAGGCGCCGGTGGTGAGGAAATTGCGGGTGTGGATCGGCACGGGATTACGCAGGCGCAGATCGAGGACGTTGTAGGTGTTGCGACCGTCGCTGTCGGTACCCGCGCAGTAGCGCGCGGTGACGATGTCGTCGGCCGAGCCGATGATGTCCTCACCGAACAGGAAGCCGTGGACGAGGTCGATGTCGTTGCCGGGGGTGCGCATGGTGACGGTGAGCGATCGGCCGTCGACCCGGATCTCGAGCGGCTCCTCGACGGCGAGCGTGTCGGGTCGCTGAATCCGCCCGGCCGGGGACAGGCGGATCGTCTTGCGCCGTGCGGTCACTCTGCTCATCCCATGACTCTGCTCACTGTGCGGGTTCTGATCAAACACGGGTTGCCGATCAGGTGATCGGCGCGATGGATCAACGCTCAACCGGTGGCGAGTCCGGCGACGGATTTGATCGTCGTCGTGACCGGGTGGTCATGGTCGTGCACAGTACCCAACGGTTGCCCGGTCATAGCTGAATGGGATCAGCCCGCTGTCGGGCGCGGCGCGACGGCGAAGTCGGTGGCCCGCGCGGTGCCGATCAGCGCGGTGGTGAGCACCGAGCCGGGTTCGACCGCCGCGGTGACGAGCACGATCTGCGCGGTGACCACCGGGTCGGCGAGTTCGAACACCCGGATGTCGGCGGTGGGTCCCAGCGCCGCGACCCACGGCTGCGGCACGATGCACGCCCACCGCCCGGTGCGGGCGTGCTCGAGCAGTGTCGCCACCGAGTCGCTCTCGAGTTGGGGCGCCGCGGTGAGGCCCAGTGTCGCGAGCGCGTCGTCGATCAGCTGACGACCGCGCATCCCCGGTGGCAGTAGGCACATCGGCAGTTCCAGCGCGTCTGCCCAGGAGATCTCGGTGCGGCCCGCGACGAGCGCGCTCCCCGCGACGAGAACGTGGCGTTCGGCGTAGAGCGGGGTGAGGGTGAGGCCCGAAGTGTCGATACCCTGCGCGTAGACGATGCCCGCGTCGAGCTCGAATCGGCGAATCCGTTCGACGATGTCGGGCGAGCGCAGACTCGTCTCGACCCGCACCCGCATCAGCGGATGTTCGGTACAGAAAGGGTCGGTGAGCAGCGCGACGGTGCTCGACGCCGCGGGCACCACCCCGATCCGCAGTTCACCGGTGAGACCGGTCTGCAATGCGCGGACCTCGTGTTCGAGCGCCTCGCGGTCGGCGATGATCCGCCTGGCCCACAGCACCAGCCGCTCGCCCTCGGGGGTGAGACCCTCGAACGTGCGCGCGCGGCGGACCAGCGGCACGCCGAGTTCGTGTTCGAGTTTGCGGATCGCCTCCGACAGCGCGGGCTGCGACACGTAACAGGCCTTCGCCGCCCGGGCGAAATGCCGTTCCCGGGCGAGCGCGACGAAGTATTCGAGCTGACGGAACAGCATTCGGAGAGCGGGTCAGTCGTCCTGGTCGTCGGCTGCTTTGTTGCGCGCCTTCGCGATCTCGAGCGCCTTCTCGGCGGTGGCCTGGTCCGGGTAGGGGCCCATCCGGTCGCCGTACCAGCAGGCCTTGCCCTGTTCGGCCTTGTGGTGCTTGAGGCAGTAGTACCACTCGTTGTCGTCAGCCATGCCGACAGTATGCAACGTTTCGCATACCGGCGTCTCGAAGGTGGGTAACGCGGGGGTAGCGGGTTCGCGAATGAGCAGGGCGACAGCGATTCCCACCGCGACGCCGATCACCGTGTCGACTCCGCGTTCGGTGAGCAACGTGAGCGGATCGGACGGATCGGCCAGTTCGGTCATCGACATGATCAGCGGCGTGAAGAAGCCCATCGCCACCGCGTAGTGGCGGGCCATGAACAATTCGGTCGGGTAGAGCAGCGCGATGATCGCCAGGCCGAGCATCGCCGGGCTCGGACCCGGGATCAGCAGCGGCGCGGTGACCGCGAGTCCGATGAACGTGCCGACCACCCGGTGCATGCCGCGGGTGATCCGGTCACGGGAGCTGGCGGCGGCCAGCGGCACCGCGGCGCCCGCCATCGCCCAATTGGCATGGCCGACGCCGAGCAGCAGCCCGATCCCGCCGGCGATCGAGATCGCCAGCGCGTAGCGTCCCGCCTGCACGTACGACACCCCTCCGGTGCGATGCGGCGGGATCGGTATCCGCATCGCACACATGCCGGCCCGGCGGACTCGCCGCGTCGACTCGAGATAGCCGACGATCACGCACAGCACCGCGGTGCCCGCGCACAGCACCAATGCCAGGAGCGGATCGCGCTGCGCCCCGGCCACCATGGCGATGGCGCCGAACGCGAAGATCCCGAAGAACGGCCCCTCCGGTCGCAAGCCGAGGCGGTCGGTGATCGGCGAGGCGACCGCGGCGAACACCGCGACCGCCGACACCAGCACCGCGGGAGGGGCGTGCAGGCGCGCGAGCAGGATGCCGGCGCCGACGGCGCCGACCAGCATCACCGCCGCTTCGCTCTGGTGGATCAAGCGCCGGCGCGGCGATTCCGCGAAGCCGTACATCCCGGTGAAGGAACCGAAGACCGCGTAGACGAGCAGGTCGGTGCGGCCCACCGCGATCAGCACGAGGCCGGGGATCGCGAGACCGACGAAAACGCGGGCGGCCGGCAGATGATCGATCTCGGTGACGAACCGTCGGTAAATCGGGCGCGCCCGTGTTCGCGTGGTGCGCAAGGGTTCCTCCGAAGTCGGTCGCGGGACATGCCCGTAGGGCCGATGATCAAGCCTGCACGATCCGCGCGCACGCCGTCAACCTGCGGTGATCCCGGTCGCACCGGCGAAAACGGCGCTATGGCGGGGGTGATAAGCGCGACCGATCGACCGGTCGGAAATCGGACTTGGACGCCGCCGAGCGACACGACGAAAGTTACCTACGCCCTTCCGTGATCTCGACGGTAGAGAATCCAACCGAGGCACTGGACAGGGCACATCTTTCTCGACCCGCATTCACCGCGAAGGGAAGATCTGACATGGCTGACGGTCCGCACACCATCTGGGATCCCGATCGGGGCCCGAGCGAAGCAGCAGACCGGGCGGCCGTGCCGAAAGCCGAGCCCTACCACCATCCGGCGGCGGGCTGGGGCGCGGCGATCGCGGTCGGAAAGTTCATGGTCGGCAAGGAACACGAGCCGTTCATCGGCACCAAGGCCATCCTGAAGATGAACCATCAGGAACGCGGCTTCGACTGTCCGGGCTGCGCGTGGCCCGACGCCACCGACGGTTTGGTCCTCGACGTGTGCGAGAACGGCATCAAGCACGTGACCTGGGAGATGACGCACAAGCGGTGCACTCCCGAATTCTTCGCCCAGCACACCGTCACCGAGCTGGCCACCTGGAGTTCCTTCGACCTCGAGGACCAGGGCAGGCTCACCGAGCCGATGGTCTACGACCCCGAGACCGACCACTATGTGCCGATCAGCTGGGCCGACGCGTTCGAGATGGTGGGCAAGGCGCTGCGCGAGCTGCCCGACCCGAACGAGGCCGCGTTCTACACCTCGGGCCGACTCGCCAACGAGGCGACGTTCCTCTACCAGTTGATGGTGCGCGAGTACGGCACCAACAATCTGCCCGACTGCTCCAATATGTGCCACGAAGCCAGCGGCCGAGCTCTACAGGCCTCGCTCGGCACCGGCAAGGGCACCTGCGACCTCGAGGACTGGGACAAGGCCGACGCGCTGTTCGTGATGGGCCTCAATGTCGCCTCGAACGCGCCGCGCATGCTGACCTCGCTCGCCGAGGCCTACAAACGCGGCGCCCAGGTGGTGCACGTCAATCCGCTGATCGAAGCGGGCTCGCGCAACACGATCATCCCGCACGACTTCCTCGCGATGGCCACCTTCCACCCGACCAAGACCGGCACGCTCAACCTCCAGGTGCGCATCGGCGGCGACTTCGCGCTGATCCGCGGCATGGCCAAGGCCGTCCTCGAAGAGTCCGCGACCGACGAGAAGGCTCTCGACCACGAGTTCATCGAGCGCTACACCGTCGGCTTCGACGAGTACGTGCGCGAAGTCGAGGCGACCACCTGGGCCGATATCCAGACCGAGTCGGGCCTGAGTGAGGCCGAGGTCCGCAAGGCCGCCCGCATCTACTGCGACTCCGACCGCAGCATCATCAGCTGGTGTCTCGGCGTCACCCAGCACGAGCACGGCGTGGAGACGATCCGCGAGATCGTCAACCTGCTGCTCCTGCGGGGCAACCTGGGTCGCGAAGGCGCGGGACCGTCGCCGGTGCGCGGGCACAGCAATGTGCAGGGCAACCGTACGTGCGGCATCGACAACAATCCGCCCGCCGCATTCCTCGACCGGCTGGCCAAGGTCTGTGAGATCGACGTGCCGCGCGCCAACGGCTACGACGTCGTCTCCGCCATCGAGGCGCTGCAGAAGGGCAAGCTGAAGTTCTTCATGAGCATGGGCGGCAACCTCGTCCAGGCCGCGCCCGACAGCGAATACACCTTCGAGGCGTTCCAGAAGGCCGACTTCACCGTCATGGTCTCCACCAAGCTCAACCGCAGCCACGTCGTGCACGGCAAACACGCGCTCATTCTGCCCTGCCTCGCGCGCACCGAATACGACGAGCAGCGCAGCGGCCCGCAGGTGGTCTCGATGGAGAACGGCATGGCCGTGGTGCACCTGTCCAAGGGCATGAAGAAGCCCGCGTCGCCGCATCTGCTGTCGGAGCCCGCGATTCTGGCGGGTATCGCCAAAGCCGCACTGCCCGAGACGAAGACGCCGTGGGAGTACTACGTCGAGGATTACGACCGCATCCGCGACACCATGTCGAAGGTCCTGGACGGTTTCGAGGACTACAACCGGCGGGTGCGACTGGGACTCGGATTCCGGATCCGGCAACCCGCACGGGAGCTGATCTTCCTCACCCCGTCCAGCAAGGCGGAGTTCTCCGCCGCGACGCTGCCCGACACGACCAACCCGGCCGGGGTGCTCACCCTGGCGACGCAGCGCTCCCATGACCAGTGGAACACCACTATCTACACCAACAACGATCGCTACCGCGGGGTGAAGAACTTGCGCACGCTGGTCTTCATGAACTCTCGCGATATGCGCGACCGCGGCCTGAAAGAGTTCGACGAGGTCGACATCACCAGTACCGCCCGTGACGGGTCGACGCGATCGCTCTCCAAGTACAAGGTCGTCACCTATGACATTCCGCCGGGCTGCGCCGCCGGGTACATGCCGGAAATGAATGTGCTGTGCGCGATCGGCGATTACAGCACCGAGAGCGATCAGCCGATGATGAAGAGCGTGAAAGTGACTGTCACACCGTCGAGTTGAACTCTGTCGAGGAGATGGCAATGAACCAGCACATGCGAAAGACACTGGCGTCGATCGGCGATATCGAGCGCGCGAAGTAGGGGGCAACCGATGTCATATCTGCTCGCACTCATCGCCGAACCCGGCGAGACGTCCACGGCGCAGCAGTTGGCGACCGAGGCCCAGCAGATCGCGATCCGCAACAACATCGACGTGGTGAGCCTGGCCGAGCTCGATACCCTGCCCGCCTACAGTGCCGCGATCGACACCGAGGACGGGCGGCCACTGATCGCCAACCAGCTGCGCCGCTCCACGCTGGAAGCCGACGGTGTGCTGCTGTTCGCGGCCGAGGGCGAGACCGTGGCGCCGCTGGCGGCGAGTGTGATCGCGTGGCTGGCCAATCCGGACTCGGCGCCGGCCGTCGGGGGCAAGCCGGTCGCGGTGATCACGGTAGGGCCCGGTGAGGTGATCAATCAGGACTTGGCCGATCGATTGCGCAAGGCGGGCGCCGAGGTGGTGGCCGACGGTGTGTCGATCACGGGGTCGTGGAGCGACCCGGACACCGTGGCCCGGCTCGGCGACACAGTGATCGCGGTCGCTTCGGCGAGCTGAGGTTCCTCCGCGACCGCGGCCCCCGAGATATCGGGGGCCGCGGTCGTTTCGGGTCAGTAGACGTAGACCACGGCGTTCTCACCGCCGGTGCAGGTGACGAGTTTGCCCTCCGGTGCGCACGTCATCGTGTAGGTGCGGCCGGTCACCGGGCTGGTCGCCACCACTGAGCGGGCTCCCGTACCGCCGCCGGCGTAGGCCTCCCGGACCGCTTCGGCGAAACCGCAGCTGGTGACCGCGCTGCCGACGGCGACCTTGCTGTAAGAGCCTGTGGCAGTGCCGGTTTCACAGGGCTGCGCACCCGCGGGCAAGGTGGCCGGTCCCGCCGAGGTGGTGGGAGCGGCCGTGGTCGCGCGCGGGGTCGTGCCCGCGGGTTGGCCGGAACCGCCCGGCGCCTGCGAAATCGGTGCGGCTGTGGAGGTCTCGGCGGGATCGGCGGCCGACATCATGCGCCAACCGATCGCGCCACCGACCGCGAGTACCAGGACGGCGAAGACACCGGCCAGCACCGGCAGCAGAACCGATCGCCTACGCTCCGAATCCTGGTGCGCCCAGGCCGGATCGGGACCGTACGCGGGGTCGGGTCCATAGGCCGGGTCAGGCCCGTAGCCGGGGTCGTATGCCGGATCGCGATAGGCGTGATCGCCGTAGGCACTGGGCGGTTCGTCGTAGTCGGAGTACGCGTTCTCCTGACCCACGTACTGCCGGGTCGCGGCCGCCCTGGCCGGATCCTCGAACTCCGGCGGGGCCTGATGGGCAGCGAAAGGCGCGGCACCGCCACGGTATTGATGTGTCGGCTGCCAACGCTGCGGATCGAGTTCGTCGGCCCCGTAATGCTGGGTCGGCGCCGACCGTTGCATGTCGGCGGGGTCGTACTGCTCGGTCGCCGGTGCGTACTGCGCGGGCGGACCACCGAACCGGTCGTCGGCGTCCTCGTCGAAACGCTCGGGGGGACCACCGAATCGGTCTCGCGGATCGTCGAGATCGCCGCCGAACTTCTGCGTCGGCGGCGCGAAGGCGGCGGGGTTGTACTGCTCGGTCGGCGGGCCGAACGCATCGCCTCGGCCATGGCCGGGAGCGCCGTCGAATCCGTCGTCCGGCGGGCCGCCGAAAGGTCCTGCGGGACTGGCGAACCGGTCCTCGGGGCCGTTCTGTTCCGCACCGAACCGCTGGGTGGGAGCCACGAAGGGGGCAGCCGAGTTCGGGCGGGGTGCGTCGAATTCCGGTGTGGGAGCGGGGAACCGGGGGTTGGGGTGCGATGCCGGCGGGAGGTACTGCTCCGTGGGCGGGGTGTAGGCCGCCGGGAGGGGGTGTTCGCCGGAGTAACGCTGGGTAGGGGCGCCTCGGTGGGGATCCTGCTGCGGCGGGAGGCGGTGCGGTCCGGTGGGCGCCGGGTACGGGGTGGCCGACGCGGGCCGCGGTGGCTGCAGGAGGGGAGCAGACGTTTCGCCCGGCTGCGCACCGTCGTAGAGGTGCGCGTCCGGGAAGGGACGCATCCGCGGGAGGCCCTGGTCGGGGGTGTAAGCCGGGGGCGGCTCGGGGGCCTCCGGCTCATCGGCCGACGGCAGGGGCGCGAAGTAGGTGTCGGCGGGCCGGATTTCGGCGGGGCCGGTCGGCTGGATCACCGCGGGTATCGAGATCTCGCCGGTGCCCTCGGCGGGAACACGGCGGAAACCGGTGGTGTCCGATGCCCCGGGGCGCGCCTCGGGCGGGCGGATGATCAAGGTGGGCTGGGCGCCGGTCGCGGTCGACTGGCTGCGCGAGGTCTCCACACCGCCGGTCGCGGTCACCGCGCCGATCACGCGGAACTCCCCGGTCGGCGTCGGCACCTGCTCGACGTCGGCGGGCTCCTCCGAGACGGGGGCGTCCTTACGGGCACCACTCGCGGCACCGATGGGCACCGCACGCGCTGGACCGGCCGCGGACCCCGCGTGGCCACCACGCTCGGCACCGGCCGGTCCGCCGGGAGCACCGGTCGGCGCCCCGGCGGCACCGCGTCCCACACCGGCGGCGAAACCGGCGGCGGCGGCGAAACCGCGCCCGGGAGCCGAGCCCGGGCCACCTTGCGGGGCACCCGATGGCGCGCCTGCGGAACTGCGGAGCGTGGGACCGGACGAAGAACCTGGAGTCACATCGTGGCCACCGGGGACGCGGCGGGCCCCGTCGTACGACGCGAAAGCACCCGATGGCGCGGGCGCACCGGCTTCCCGCACGGCCGAAGCCAGCGCTCGGCGAGCGGCGACAGCCAACGCACCGGCCGACGCGTAGCGATCGGCCGGATCCTTGGCCATGCCGGTCCCGATGACGTCGTCGAGTGCGCCGGGTATCCCGTGCAACAGCTCGCTCGGCCGCGGCGGGGCCTCGGACAGGTGCGCGCGGACCAGCACGCTCATGCTCGCCGCGGGGAAGGGCGAAGCACCGGTGAGGCATTCGTGCAGGACGCAGGCCAGTGAGTAGACGTCGGCGCGGTGGGAGATCGGGCCGACATCGAAGCGCTCCGGCGCCATGTAGATGTAGGAGCCGACCGCCATCCCGGCCTGGGTCACCGCGCTGTCGCCCTCGGTGTGCGCGATGCCGAAGTCGGCGAGGTAGGCGAAATCGGCGGGCGTGACCAGGATGTTGGCGGGCTTCACATCGCGATGCACCAGCCCGCCCGCGTGTGCGGCGTCGAGCGCGGCGGCGATCTGCTCGACGACGGCGACCGCGCGTTCCGGGCTCATCGGCCCGCCTCCGCGCAACACGGTCCGTAGATCGGAGCCGGGAACCAGGCGCATATCGATGAAGAGGACCCCGTCGATCACACCCCAGTCATGGATCGGGATCACGTGCGGTTCGGCCAGCTTGGCCGCGGCCTGGGATTCGCGCCGGAATCGGACCTGATAGGCCGGGTCTTGCGCGAGCTCCTCGGCCAGCAACTTCAGAGCGACCACTCGGTCCTTGCCGGTGTCGTAGGCCTCGTAGACCTCGCCCATCCCGCCTTTGCCCAGCATCGACCGCAACTCGTACGGGCCGAATCTGCTCCCCGTCCGTGACCCAGGTGCCTGCACCAGCGTCCGCCTCCCACTTCTGGCAGGCCCGTGGACCTGCTTCTCAGTAGGAAGATTCTCCCGGTGTCACTACGCCGTGGTCAAACGCGAACACGATCGCGGCAGCGCGATCGCGCAGGTCGAGCTTGCCGAATATGTGTCCGACGTGGCTTTTCACGGTTACTTCCGAGATACCGAGTTCGGCGGCGATCTCGCTGTTGACCCGGCCCGAGCCGATCAATTCGAGCACTTCGTACTCGCGGGCGGTGAGTTCGCCGAGCCGGCGATCGGTTCGGGTACCGACCGGTTTCACTGTTCTGTACGCCGTGAGCACCCGTCCCGTCACCGAGGGATCGAGCCACGCGCCACCGCCGGCCACGGTGCGGACCGCGCGGATCAGATCCTCCGCGGGCGAATCCTTGAGCAGAAAGCCCGCGGCGCCCGCGCGCAGCGCGCCGGAGAGAAGTTGGTCGTCGTCGAAGGTGGTGAGCACCAGCACCGGTGGGGCGTCGGGGCGGGCGCGCAGCAACCGGGTCGCATCTATGCCGCCGACCCGCTTCATCCGCAGATCCATCAGCACCACATCGGGTCGTTGCGCGGCGACGGCGGCTGCGACCTCGTCGCCGTCGGCGCACTCGTTGATGGTGAAACCGTCGCGACGCCGCAGGATGCGACGCAATCCGCCGCGTACGAGTTCCTGGTCGTCGACCACGAGCACTGTCACCAGCTGCTCGATCGGCGAAGCGGTCGTCACGTGTCCTCCTGGGGTCTGTGCCAGAGCTTGCCCGGCAGCACGGCCGAAAGGGCGGCGCACGAGCCTGCTCGCAGCGGGAAGCCGACCCGCACGGTCCAGCCGTCGTCGCCGGTGCCCACGATGATCTTCCCACCGAGCAGGTCGGTGCGTTTGCGCATGCCGCGCAGTCCCATCCCGGTATCGCGGCCCAGCGCGGGCCCGAACGGCAGCGGATTCGACACGACCAGCGTCGCCGCCTCGGCCGAGACGTCGAAGCGCACCGTGGCGGGCGCGCCCGGCGCGTGCTTGATGACGTTGGCCAGCGATTCCTGACCGATCCGGTAGAGCGCGTGGCCGATGGCGCCGGAGACGGTGGTCAGGTCGCCGGTGCGCGCGTAGTCGACGGTGAGCCCGGCGCGGCGGAAGTCGCCGACGAGTTCGTCGATATCGGCGGCGCCCGGCTCGGGAGCCAGTTGCGCCGGGCCCGCGTCGAGCATGCCGACGGTGCGCCGGATGTCGGCCATCGCCTGGCGGCCGAGGCGTTCGGCCTCGACGAGCGCTTCCACCGCCTCGGTGACGTCGTCGTCGGTCTGGAGCGCGCGGCGGGCGGCGGTCAGATGCAGCAGGGTGATCGAGAGCGAATGGGCGATCACATCATGGACTTCGCGGGCGATCCGGCGCCGTTCCTCGTCGGCGGCCTGACCGGAGCGGATCGCTTGATTCTCGCGCTCCTGATACAGGAAACGCCGCTGATACTGCAGCATCACCCCGACGAACATGCCGAGCAGGATGCCGATCACATACATCGGTAGTCCTTGCAGCGGCTGCTCACCCCAGTGCACGTGCCCGGCCACGTCGAACGCGACCAGTTCGAGGATCGCGAGCAGGGTGAATCCGATGGTCCACCCGCGCGAGGCGACCGCGGCCACCTCACCGGCGACGATCACCAGCACGAACGGCGCGAAGTCGGCGTTGACCGGCTGCAACAGGAACAGGGCGCAGGAAGCCAGCGCGCTGCCCTTCAGCAGCACGGGGTGCGGATTCACCCGGAAGATCGCGAACAGCGGAATCGGCAGGAACGCGGTGGCCATCGCCAGCAGCGGCAGCACACTCGGGAAGTACGCGTGCCGCTGGATCACTGCCGCACCGGTGACCACCAGCAGCGCGAGGTCGGCGGCCAGGATCACCGCGGGCGGATAGTCGTAGGGCAACGATTCGATACGTTCGCGGACGGTGGTGAGCAATCGCGGCACCGCAGCTCTGGCCGCGAACCGCTGCCGCAGGCTCACTCGGCCCGGCGCCTTCGCGGGGATGGCGTGGCTCACATCCATGATGTAAGGCTAGTCGCCACCTACCGGGCGAGCATCGTCCCGCGAACGGTACCGATCTCCTACCTGGGTAGGAGAAGAAGTCGGGTCCCCGGGACGACGATTCGGCCGTTCGCCGCCCGTAACGTTCGATTCACCCGCTCACGGAAGGTGAAGCCCATGACCTGGACCGATCTACACCACCGCACCGAGATCGTGCACACCGTGCTCGCCAGGGCAGCCGTCGACCCGAACGACCCGGCCCTGTTCGCCGGCCTCGCCGAGCTCGACACGCTCTTCGGCGGAGTCGACGGCCTGCTACAGGCGCTGGCCAACCGCTGGGACAATCATCTGCGCGTCAAACTCGAACTGGCCGAGATCGACGGCCGCACCCCGATGGAGGCCTATCTCGAGCTGGCCGCCGAACAACCGGCCCTGCGTGGGCTTCTCGACGCACGCCCGGCGATCGGGCAGACTACCCGCGACCGCGCACTCGCACGCTGAAACCCGAAACTCCCTGGGGGACAAGATATGCCCGACATCGAATCGCCACAGCAGCCGATGCTGGAGTTGACCCGGGTGGTCAAGCAGTATCGCGTCGGTGATCAGGAAGTCCGCGCGCTCGACGAGGTGAGCATGCGCATCGAAGCAGGCCAGTTCACCTCGATCATCGGGCCGTCGGGTTCCGGCAAGAGCACCCTGCTGCACCTGCTCGGGGCGCTCGATCGTCCCGATGAGGGCTCGATTCGTTTCCGCGGCACCGAGATCGGCGATCTCGACGAAGACCAGCAGGCCGCGTTCCGGCTCGAGCAGGTCGGCTTCATCTTCCAGTTCTTCAACTTGCTCCCCACCCTCTCGGCCTGGGAGAACGTCGCCGTGCCGAAGCTGTTGGACGGCACCGGCTTACGCAAGGCCAAGCCGCGCGCGCTGGAACTGCTCGATCTCGTCGGCCTCGGCGATCGCGCGCAGCACCGGCCCGCGGAGCTCTCCGGTGGGCAGATGCAGCGCGTGGCGGTGGCCAGAGCGCTGATCATGGATCCGCCGCTGATCCTGGCCGACGAACCGACCGGCAACCTCGACTCCAAGACCGGCGCCGCGATCCTCGCGCTGCTGGGCGACATCACCGCGCAGGGCAACTCGGTGGTGATGGTGACGCACGACATGAGCTCCGTCGACTACTGCGACCGGGTGATCACCTTGCGCGACGGTCAGATCGGCGCGGACGAGCGCGTCGCTTCGCGAGTCGACGCATGATCGCCGCCGCCATCGATCGATTGCGGCTGTTCAACTTCGGTGAACTGCTCCGCCATCCCGGCCGCACCCTGATGTCGGGAGCCGTGATGGGAGTCTCGGCCGCGCTGATCGTCGCGGTGCTGAGCATCTCCGGGTCGGTCACCGGGTCGGTCGACAAGCTCACCAAGGGTCTGGCGGGCACCGCCGAACTCGAGATCACCGGTATCACCGACGCGGGCTTCGAACAGTCACTGCTACCCCGGATCGCCGCGACACCCGGTGTGGCGACGGCGGTGCCGATGCTGCGCGGCACGCTCGGCGCCGGCCCTGACCGGGCACTGCTGATCGGCGCGGATCAGAATATCGGCGCGCTCGGCAGCGATCTGGCCGGGCCGATGTCGCAGTACACCACCAAGCTGCTCAGCACCGAGCGCGGCGTGCTGGTCGGCGCGGCCATGGGTCTGCGCGAGGGCGACCCCGTACCGATCGGGGCAGGCACGGCGAAGGTGGCTGCCGTCCTCGACTCCGAGGCGACCGACCGGCTCAACAGCGGACACGTGGTGGCGGGTCCGCTGCCGCTGATCCAATTCCTCACCGACCGGGTGGGCAAGCTCGATTCGGTGCAGATCGTGGTGCGGCCCGGCACCGATGTGGCCGCGCTGCGCACCGCCCTCACCGATGCGGTGGACGGCCGGGCCGTGGTGGCCGAGCCGAGTCTGCGCACCGCGCAGGCCGGTGGCGCGATCCAGATCATGCGGTATTCCACGCTGATGTCGTCGGCGGCGGCGCTGATCGTGTCGGCCTTCTTGATCTACAACGCGATGAGTATGGCGGTGGCGCAACGCAGGCCGACGCTGTCGCTGTTGCGGGCGATCGGCGGCAAGCGGGCCCCGATGGTGCGTGATCTGCTCGTCGAGGCCGCGGTGCTCGGGCTGATCGGCGGGGCGATCGGCGCGGGAATCGGTGCGCTGATGGGGCGGTTCGCGATCGACAGGCTGCCCGCCGCGATCGTGCAATCGGTCGAGGCGCGCACCGAATTCCAGGTGCCGAACTACGCGATCCCCGTCGCGATCGCCGCGTGTGTGGTGGCGACGGTGCTGGCGGCGTCGATCGCGGCCAGACAGGTGTACAAGGTCGCCCCTGTCGAGGCGTTGGCGCCGGTGGAGGCCAGCGATGCCGCGGCGACCAACTCGGTGTTGCGCTGGGTCGCTCTGGCCGCGGGTGTGCTGCTCGGTGCGGCGGCGGTGGCCATCGCGTTCGTCGACCTCGGGCGACTGTCGCTGGCCGCGATCACCACGTCGTTTACCGCGACGGTGTTCCTGTGTTTCGCCGCCACCGGTCCGATCGTGCGCGGATCCGCGGCGATCGCCCGCTGGTTCGGCGCGCCGGGCGCGCTCGGGGCGACGACGCTGGAACGCGCGCCGCGCCGCGTCTGGGCCACCGCGATGACGGTGATGATCGGCGTCGCGGCGGTGGTTGCGCTCGGTGGGGCGTCGGGCAACATGGTGAAGTCGGCGACCGATTCGTTCCAAAGTCTCGGCGATACCGATCTTTACGTGAGTCCGAGCCCCGTCGAGCAGTTCCCGACCGGGCCGGTCCTGCCCGACGGCCTGGCCACACGGGTCGCGAACGTCCCCGGCGTGGAACGGGTGAGCCCCGCCCAGATGGCCTTCGCGACCATCGGCAGCGGTCGGGTGATGTTGCAGGGCTATCCGCCGAGTACCTCCGATACCCGTCTCGGCGCGGTCGATCGGGCGGTGATCGACCGGATGGAGCGGCGCGAAGGTGTGGTCATCACCCGTGACGTGGCACGGTCGCTCTCGCTTGCCGTCGGCGACGAGATCACCATGCCCACCCCCTCCGGTGAGCGCAAAACAGCTGTGCTGCAAGTGATTCCGTACTTCACCGCCGTCTCCGGCGTGGTGATGATGAATCTCGACCAGATGCGGGAGTGGTATCAGCGACCCGGCGAGACGATCCTGTCGATCCAGTATTCGCCCGGCGCCGACCCCGACACGGTGCAGGCCGCGGTCCGCTCGATGGTTCCCCGCGAAATCCATGTCGACACCGGCGCCGACATGGTCGACGCGATCTCCTCGAGCGTCCAGCAGGGTGCGGCGATGAGCAACATGATCCTGTGGATCGTCGTCCTGGTGGCGACGGTGGCGTTGCTGAACACCCTGATGCTGTCGGTCCTGGAGCGACGCAGGGAGCTGGGGGTGCTGCGCGCCATGGGCACCAACCGCAAGTTCCTCCTGCGCTCGGTGCTCGCCGAAGCCGCGGGTATCGGATTCATCGGCGCGGCCATCGGTCTGCTCGTCGGCGTCGCGGTGCAGTATCTGGCCACGGTGGCGATCGGGCATGCGATGACCATCGACATCGTCTACCGGCCGAGCCCGCTGATCGCGGTCTACGGTGCGGTCGCGCTCGGCCTGGCACTGCTGGGCTCGATCCCGCCCGCCCTGCGCGCGGCGCGGATGCCGATCGTGGCCGCGCTGGCAGTGGACTGACCTCGGTCGCCGCGGTGCCCGGCATCTCAGCCCGGCGCCGCGGCGACGCCTTCCCTCGCACCATCACCTCGGTATCGCGGGTCTACCACCCCGGGGGCGGCGTTGTCATCGATCAGAGCGGAACTTCGTCCCACCACGCGATGACCTCGTCCTGCGCCGAGGGGCGGGTGGCCCCGCCGGTGCCGCTGCTGCCCCGGCGACTCACCACGACAAGGTAACTCGCGCGGGCGGAGTCGCCGGGGAAGCTCAACACCTGGTGCGCGGTCTGGACGCGGATGTTCGCCGGATCCGGAACCACCCACCGCTGCAGTGAGAACGGCACTTCGTCCTTGCTCCCCGCGTAGCGAACGGTCGCGGGCACCGCCTCCAGCACCGACCGAGCCTGGCTCGCGTTCGCGTACTCGAGCACCAGGTAGCTCAGCGCACCCACTTGATTGTCGGACCGCTCGCACTGCCACCCGGTCGTGATCGGAGTCCACTGCAACGCAGCCTCTTTCCACGCCAGCTCGCTGACATTGCGCACCCCCACACACCGCGCCCCCCGATACCCCACACCATCACTCATCTGCCCCTGCGGAACCAAGGTCGGGAAAACCCGCCGACTCTCCGCGAACGAATCCGCCACCTCGGCCACCGAATTCGACGGCCCGCTCGCGCCGTCTTCCACGTCGAGACCGTCGTCGTCTCCGGGCAACACCACCACGACCAACGCGACAACCAACGCGACCAGCACCAGAACCAGTGCCACCAACACAACCCACCCGAACCGCTGCATCCCCGACACCCGTCGAGGCACCGGCCAATACCCCCGATGCGGCACCATCCAGGGCCCCCTCGGCCCGGACCGCACCACCCCGTGCTGCTGACCCGCACCACCCGGCACGACCGGACCACCCGACTGCCCCGCCGCCGCCGACTGCCCCGCGTCTACCTGAGGCCCCGCGCCGCCCGGCTGACCCGCACCACCCGGCTGACCCGCACCGCCCGGCTGACCCGCACCGCCCGGCTGACCCGCACCGCCCGGCTGACCCGCACCGCCCGGCTGACCTGGGCTGCCCGGCTGACCCGCACCGCTCGGCTGTCCGGCAATGCTCGGCTGAGGCGCATTGCTCGGCTGACCGGCATTACCCGGCTGACCCGGATTGCTCGGCTGACCGGCAATGCTCAGCTGTCCGGCAATGCTCGACTGTCCGGCAATACTCGGCTGAGGCGCATTGCTCGGCTGACCGGCATTACCCGGCTGACCCGGATTGCTCGGCTGACCCGCATTGCCCTGTGCTGCGCTACCAGGCTGTCCCGGCTGGCTGGACTGCCCTGCGGCTCCCTCCGGCGCCACAGGCGCGGCTGGGGCCGCCTTCGAGGCCCCAGCGATCGACGTCACCTCGGTCAGGGCCGCCGCGTTCGCCGCGTCCAGCTCGCCCGCGTCGCGCATCGACACGACATCGGTTGCCGCAGTGGCCGATACCTCGCCGGACTCCGCACCGCCGGTCGCTGCGGCGGTGTCCGATCGAGCCGCCGTGGATGACGGCTTGTCGAGAGAGACTGGGCTGGAAGATATTCCGGCATCGACCACGGGCACCGCCACAGCTTCGGCGACCCCCGGCGCGGGGCGCTGCACGCCCGCGGATGGCGGCACCGCAGCCGAGGCCGCGACCACAGGCGCAGCGGCAGCCAGGGGCGCCGCACCAGGCGCAGCGGACCCGGATCGGCGCGCATTCGGCTGTCCGGCAACCGGACTCGCGGCCGGACGCTGAGCCACCGGAGGTACTTCGCCGGGCGGCACCGCACCGCTGGGCGCAGCCGGGCGCGGAGCGACCGGCGGGACAGCTCCGAAAGGCCGTGAGGGTGGTTGCCAATGAGGTTGTGGCGCAGGCTGTCCGGGTGCGCCTTGATACCCGGGCGGTGCCATACCGGGCGGCGCGAAAGGCGCGGCGGGGCCTTGCTGCGGGGCGGGCGGGTAGTAACCCGGCACCGGGTTCGCGGGCGGGCGCGGCAGGACCGGTGGGGTCGTGGAGGTCAGCGCCTGGCGGGCCGCCTTGGCGAACGCGGCGCAGGAATCGAACCGTGCCGCAGGATGTTTCGCCATCGCAGCGGCGAGGACGGCATCCATGATCGGCGGCAGACCCGCGCGACGCAGCGCCAAGGGCGGCGGCGGGGCGTAGAGGGTTCCGCGGATGATCTCGTTCGGGTCGGCGGAGTCGAAGGGCGCCAGTCCGGTGAACAACCAGTACAGCGAACACGCCAACGAGTACTGGTCGGAGCGATGATCGAGCTCGGCGCCGGTCATCTGCTCCGGTGACGCGTAAGCCAGTGTCGCGGTGAACATTCCCTGCTGGGTGAGGTGGGTGGAGTCGGCGCGGAGCCGGGCGATGCCGAAGTCGGTAAGGAAGACCCGCTCGCCCTGGCCTCCGGTGGAGCGGGCCAGCAAGATGTTGGCGGGCTTCACATCTCGGTGCAGCACTCCCCTGCCGTGCGCGTAGTCCAGCGCGTCGGCGACCCCTTCGACGATCTGCACGGCCCGCTCGGGTGGCAGCGCCATCGGGTCCACCGTCGCCGCGTCGATCCCGTCGACGTACTGCATGCTGATCCAGAGTTGTTCGCCCTCGGTCCCCCGGTCGAAGACGGTGACGATGCCGGGATGGTCGAGCCCGGCGGCGAGATCGGCCTCCCGTTCGAACCGCGCGCGAACGCGCTCGTCGGCGAACAGATCCCGGTTGAGCAGCTTGAGCGCGGTGAGCCGGTCCAGGCGCGGATGCCGGGCCAGATACACCGTGCCCATGCCGCCCTGGCCCAGCATCGCCTCGATGGTGAACCCCGCGAACACCTCACCGATGTCGTGCACTACGACCCCCTTCCGACCGTGTGACCACGTTCATTCGAATTCTCGCCGAAAATCGGTGAAACTTGCTAACAGTCGTCCGGGTGTGACCGGACGCGTTCGACGAGAAGTTTGCACCGCCGGAGCACGCGCAATGGGTGGTGGGGAGGATTCGGTGGTGAAGTCGACCGGAACGACGGCTGCCTGTCGCAGGCTGCTGCTCTGTGGGGTGCTGGCAACTGCCGCACTGTCCACCTCGTGTGCCACGCCGGGCACCCCGACGGCGGTGAGCGCGCCCACGGTCACCGTCAACAGCGAAGACGCGTGGCATCCCGGTCTGTCGATCGGGCTGCCCGATTCGCTGGCCGCGGAGTTCACCCTCTTGCAGTCGAAGCTGCCGGGCCAGGTCGGCATGGCCTTGATGCCGGTCGGCGGCGGCCGGATGACGATCTACGGCGACTGGACCACCGGCATCGCCTGGTCCACGATCAAGATCCCGCTCGCGGTCGCCGCGTTGCGCCACGACTCCGACCAGTCGATCTTCGAGATGGTGGAGGCCGCGATCACGGTGTCGGACAACGACGCCGCCGAAGGCCTGTGGGAATCCCTCGGTGACGCACCGGAAGCCGCCGACGCGGTGCAGCAGATCCTCGACGAGGCGGGCGACGCGGCCACCGGCAAGTCGGGCACTCGCACCGAACTCGACGGCACCTCCTTCGGCGGTACCGAATGGTCGCTGGCCAACCAGGTGCGGTTCGCGTCGCGACTGCCGTGCCTGCCGCAGGCCGAGGTCGTCACCTCGCTGATGGGTGAGATCACCGAGGATCAGGGATGGGGTCTCGGCCTGCTCGACGACACCGAGTTCAAGGGCGGCTGGGGTCCCGACGACGTCACCGGGGTCTACACCGTGCGCCAGTTCGGACTGGTACCCGTGGGCAGCGGTCAGCTCGCGGTCGCCCTTGCGGCACAAGCCGATTCGGGCTCGTTCGACGACACCACCGCACTGCTCGACCGGATGGCGCTGTTGCTGGCCCGGCACCTGCCGAACCTGCGCGGCGGCGTCTGCCCGCGCTGAGCGCACCGGCTCAGCCGGGAACGACCAGGCCGGATTCATACGCCAGGACCACCGCCTGGGCGCGGTCGCGCAGCCCGAGCTTCGAGAAGACCTTGGAGACATGGGTTTTCACGGTCTGCTCGGCCACGAACAGTGCCGCGGCGATCTCGGTGTTCGACAACCCCTTGGCCACCAGTTCCAGCACCTCGCGTTCACGGGGAGTCAGGGTGCCGAGCGCGGGCGCCGGGGCGGCCCGCACGGTATTGCGCCTGCGGGTGACGTCGGCGATGAGCCTGCGGGTGATCGTCGGCGCGAGCAGCGCCTCACCGTCGGCGACCACCCGCACCGCACGCACCAATTCCTCGGCGGGCGCGTCCTTGAGCAGGAACCCGCTCGCCCCGATGCTCAGTGCCTCGTAGACGTAGTCGTCGATGTCGAAGGTGGTGAGCATGAGCACCCGCACCGGCGGATCGAGATTCGCGGTGAGGATCGCGCGGGCGGCGTCGAGACCGTTCATCTCCGGCATCCGCACATCCATCAGCACCACGTCGGGACGCAGCCGCTTGGCCTCGGCCACCGCCACCTTGCCGTCGGGCGCGTCGCCGACGACGCTGATATCGGTCTGCGCACCCAGCAGGGCGCCGAAACCCTGGCGCACCATCGCCTGGTCGTCGGCGATCAAAACGGTAATAGCCACCCAGTCACCCTAGTGGGTGGGCAATGTCACCGAGACCTCGAATCCGCCGCTGAGCGTGGGCGCCACGTGCAGCTCACCGCCGACCGCGACCACGCGGGTGCGCATGCCGTCGATGCCGTGACCACCGCCAGCACCGGGCTGGGGCACCGTGGCGGTCGCCGCGTTGTGCACGGTCACGCTCACCTCTCCGGGATCGACCGCCACCGCGACGTGCACCGCGGCACCCGGTGCGTGCCGCGCGCAGTTGGCCATCGACTCCTGCACGACCCGATAGACGACCAGCCCGGTCGTCTCCGGCACCGATTCCAGATCCCCGGTCACCGTCCAGTCGACGGGCAGACCCGCACGCAGAGCCGACGCGCACAGGGCGGGCACGTCCGAGGCGCGCGGCTGCGGCGCGTGTTCGGGCAGCTGGCCGTCACTGCGCAACACCCCGAGCAGGCCCCGGATCTCGTTGAGCGCGGTGCGGGCGGTGGCGCCGATCGACTCGAACTCGGCGCGCGAGGCCGGGTCGAGGTCGTCGATCCGGTACGGCGCGGTCTGCGCCTGCACCACGACCATCGACATGTGGTGGGCGACCACATCGTGCAGGTCACGGGCGATGCGGGCCTTCTCCTCGAGGATCGCCCGGCGCGCGCGCTCGAGCTCGGTCACCTCTTCCTGCCGCTCGAGCTTGCGCCGCGAGGCCAGCAGGATCCGCACGAGATAGCCGAACAGGGCCAGCGCGCCGAACCCCATCGCCCAGCCCCACAGCGGACCGGTGTCCGAGCCGGGCATCGTCGTGGCGAACAGCATCGAGGTGGCCGCCCAGGCGACGACCACGATCGGCACCGCGGCCCGCAGCGCCACCGCGAACAACAGCACGAACAGCACGATGATGTGCACGACCTGGAAGGGCAGATCGTTGTCGGCACCCGGCTGCATGCCGATCGAGAACAGCAGCGCGGCGCCGGCGGAGATCGCCCACCCCATCGCCGGGTTGACCCGCACGAACAGGATGGGGAAGGCCGCCAGGGCCGACAGCAGGGGCGCGGTGACCGGCGAGACCTCGTGGGTGACGAACAACGTCGGCCACGCGATGCTGTACAAAATCAGCGCGACCAGCACCGTTGCGAAGTCGAACCAGGTGCGCGCGGGTATTCCTCGCGCGGCGGGGCGCAGTGGTGCGGTCATGACAGTGAGCCTACGAACCGTCCGGTCAGCGGACCTCATACCCACGAACCGAATACGACCCCCTACCCTGGTGTGACCCCGGCGCCGGGCCTGCCACCCGCGCGCCCCGATAAACAAGTCCGTAGCGGGATGCCCGCCGCGTGACCCGCTCCTTACCGTCGGAGGCCATGAACACCCCGCTTCGCCCGGTACCCGCCGCTGCTCGGGCCCGTACCGCAGATTCCGCCGCCTCCGCGCCGTCCCCCGATTCCGCGCAGCACCGCCGTCGTAGCGGTGTCGCGCTGTGCACGGCCGGGCTGGCCATGGCCGCCGCCGTGGTCATGTCGGCACCGGGCGCCATGGGCGGCACCACCCCGGCCGGCAGCGAGAACGTCGCGGCCGCCGCCGCGGTCCGCGCGCTCATCGACGACAGCCCGGACGCCACCTCGCTCATCCCCCGCGATTTCGGCTACAAGTTCGGTTACGACCCCGTCCAGCTGGACGGCTTACTGGTGAACCCGAACGGCGGCTGCTCCTCACCGGTGACGCTGCCCGCCGAGTTCGAGTCGGCGTGTAAGGCGCACGACCTGGGCTATGACGTACTGCGCTACGCCGAGCGGGTCGACGAACCCCTCGGCGGGTGGGCCCGCCGCTCGGTGGACGCGGCGCTGAACCGGCGTATCCACGCCTCGTGTCAGCTGCGCGACGACGAGTTCTCCCGTGCTCGCTGCGGCGTGATGGCCGATATCGCGTTCACCGCCGTGGACGTGAACTCGCGGCGTCAGGAGTACGGCGCACCGGTGGTCGAGAACGTCTTCGCCCAGACCGACCCGGCCGACCGACCCAACCTCTGGCCGCTCGCGCGCACCGTCCTCGGGTTGTTCGCGGTGACAGCGGCCTCGGCCGTGATCATCGACGCGCTGCGCAAGTTCCGCCGGCGCTTCGTCTGATGCGGTTGCCGAAAACTAGAACATGTCCTAGTTTTCACACATGTCTCTAGTCATCGACGAAACGATCGAGATCGACGCCCCCGCCGCGAAGGTGTGGGGGGTGCTCACAGATTTCGAGCGCTACGGCGAGTGGAACACCTTCTGCTACGAGGCGTCGAGCACGCTGGAACCGGGCTCGCCCATCGACATGCGGGTCCAGCTGGGCAGCAACCGTCGTCCGCAGCGGGAATGGATCCGTACCCACACCCCGGGCGTCGAGTTCAGCTACACCATGAAGCCGGTGCCGCTGGGCGCGCTGCACAGTCTGCGCTCGCACACTGTCGTCCCGCTGGGCCCCGACCGGTGCCGCTACGAGTCCCGGTTCACCCTCGCCGGTTGGTTCAGCCCCGTGGTGACAGTGGCGCTCGGCATGCATCTGCGGGCCGGCTTCACCGCGATGACGGCGGGCGTCGGCCGCCGCGCGGTGGCGTAAACACCCACCACCGGCGGGCACACCGCCACAAGCGGGGCGTACCAGGTTCTTTCGAACCGGCACGCCCCGCTCGGGGAGAATTTCTCAGACCGCGCTCGGGGTCGGCAGCGCGCCGCGTGCCACCTCGTAGGCCGCGCCCACCCGGTACAGGCGGTCGTCGGCCAGCGCGGGCGCCATGATCTGCAGACCCACCGGCAGGTTGTCGTCGGCCGACAGACCCGACGGCACCGACATGCCGGGATGACCCGCCAGGTTGGTCGGCAGGGTGCACAGGTCCGACAGGTACATGGCCAGCGGGTCGTCGACCTTCTCGCCCAGCTTCCACGGGGTGAACGGGCTGGTCGGCGAGACGAGCACGTCGACCTGCTCGTAGGCGGCGTCGAAGTCGCGCGCGATCATCGTGCGAACCTTCAGCGCCTGGCCGTAGTAGGCGTCGTAGTAGCCCGCCGACAGCGCGTAGGTGCCGATCATGATGCGGCGCTTGACCTCCGGACCGAAACCGGCCTCGCGGGTCAGCGACATCACCTGGTCGGCGCTGTGGCTGCCGTCGTCACCGACGCGCAGGCCGTAGCGCATGGCGTCGAAGCGCGCCAGGTTCGACGACACCTCCGACGGCATCACCAGGTAGTACGAGGACAGCGCGTACTCGAAGCTGGGGCACGACACCTCGACCACCTCGGCGCCCAGTTCCTTCAGCACCGCGACGGCGGCGTCGAAGGAGGCGATGACGCCGGATTGGTAACTGTCGGAGTGCAATTCACGCACCACACCGACGCGCACGCCCGTCAGGTCACCGTTGGCGCCCTGCTTGGCGGCGGCCACCACCGGCGCCACCGGAACATTGCGCGAGGTGGAGTCGCGCGGGTCGTGCCCGGCGATCACCTCGTGCAACAGCGCGGTGTCGAGCACGGTGCGACCACACGGACCACCCTGATCCAGCGACGACGCGCACGCGATCAGGCCGTAGCGCGAGACGGTGCCGTAGGTGGGTTTCACCCCGACCGTCGCGGTGACCGCGGCGGGCTGACGAATCGAGCCACCGGTGTCGGTACCGATCGCCAGCGGCGCCTGGAACGAAGCGAGCGCCGCCGCCGAACCGCCACCGGAACCACCGGGGATGCGGGTGGTGTCCCACGGATTGCGGGTGGGACCGTAGGCGGAGTTCTCGGTGGAGGAGCCCATCGCGAACTCGTCCATGTTGGTCTTGCCGAGAATCGGGATGCCCGCGGCCCGCAGCCGTGCGGTGACCGTCGCGTCGTACGGCGACATCCAGCCCTCGAGGATCTTCGAGGCACAGGTGGTCGGCATGTCGGTGGTGGTGAAAACGTCCTTGAGCGCCAACGGAACTCCCGCCAGCGACGAGGCGGGCGTTTCGCCCGCGGCGAGCGCGGCGTCGACCACGGCGGCCGCGGCGAGGGCTTCGTCGCCCGCCACGTGCAGGAAGGCGTTGAGCTCACCGTCGACCTTGCCGATGCGATCCAGGTGCGCCTGGGTGACCTCGGTGGAGGTCACCTCGCCGCCGTGGATCTTGCTCGCCAGCTCGGCAGCCGACAGCTGCGTCAACTCGCTCATTCGCCCTCTCCCAGGATCTGCGGGACCAGGAAACGCTGTTCTTCCACGGCGGGCGCCTGGTCCAGCGCCTGCTCGGGGGTGAGGCCGGGCGTGACCACATCGGGCCTGGTCACATTGGTCGTCGGATTCGGCGACGCGGTGGCGGGGACGTCGGCGGCGACCTCGGTGATGGTCTGCACGTGGCTGAGGATCGAATCCAGCTGACCGGCGAACTGGTCGAGTTCGGCGTCGGTCAACGCCAGCCGGGACAGCCGGGCGAGGTGAGCGACCTCGTCACGGGAGATTGCGGGCACCGCGGGACCCCTTTCGGCTTCGGTGGGCAGTATCGGTACAGCCTAATTCACACGGTCGCGAAGCAATCCACAGCCTGCGCATGGCCGGAGCGCAGGCGGAGGTACGCCTGATCGGCGCGTCATATCGGTTTCGACGCGCCCGCCCCCGCGGCTCGGACGCACCCGCCGCACACGAAAGTTCGCGCATGTCGCGCCGATGGGGTCATACTTCGGGTCGAGAACCCGCGTTCAGGGGTGTAAGTATTGCTTCACCGGGTATTCGTCTCGAACAACCCCGGCCGTTATGGAAAGGAACGCACGTGTCATACCTGCTCCGCGTGCAACTTCCGGATCGACCGGGAAGCCTCGGCTCCCTCGCACTCGCCCTCGGCGGGGTCGGCGCGGACATTCTCTCGCTCGATGTCGTGGAACGCGGCGCCGGGTTCGCGATCGACGATCTCGTCGTCGAAGTGCCTACCGGCGCACTGCCCGACACCCTCATCACCGCCGCAGAGTCGGTGCGCGATGTGAGCGTCGACTCCATTCGCCCGTACTCCGGCGTACTCGACACCCACCGCGAGCTCGAGCTGATCGACCAGGTCGCCAGTGCTCGCGACGACCGGCTCCAGGTACTCGTCGACGGCTGCCCGCGGGTGCTGCGCGTCGGCTGGTCCACGATCATCGGCCTCGGCCCTGCAGGCGCCTACCGCATCGTCGGTAGCCCGAGTGCCCCTGAGACACAAGCGGGTTCGGCCCCGTGGATGCCCATCGAGAAGCCGATGTGGCTCGACGGTGAGGCCGAATGGGTGCCCGAGATCTGGCGCGACATGGACACCAAGCTGGCCGCCGCACCGCTGGGCAACACCGGCAGGGCACTGCTCCTCGGTCGCCCCGGTGGGCCCGACTTCCGGCCGTCGGAGGTGGCGCGGCTCGGCTACCTCGCCGGCATCGTCGCCACCGTCCTGAACTGATCGGGTCAGCGCAGCGCGAGCCGCATCACGAACAGTTGCAGTCCGTCGTGGGTGGCCCAATCACGTTCGGGCACACCGACGAAGCCGAGGCGCTCGTAGATTCGGTGGGCGTCGACCATCGAGAACATCGTGGTGAGCGCGACTGCGTCGAAACCGCCTGATCTCGCCTCGTCGACGACGGCGCGAACCAGCGCGGTGCCGACACCGAGTCCGCGTGCCCGCTTGGATACCGCGAGCATCCGGAATTCGAGTTCGCCGGGCTGAGCGATCTCCGCGTAGGGCGTGCCGGGCTTCGCGACGGTGAGCGAGCCGACGACCGCACCGTCGTGCACGGCGACGAGGACCTCGGCCTCGGCGGCCCGGTGCGCCACGTCGGCGAGTTCCCGCACGTAATCGTCCCCGTCGGGGACATAGCCGTCGCCCACGTACACCTCCACAGTCAGCGCGGCGACCGCGTCGTATTCGTCGGGGTGGGCGGGGCGGATCAGGAGTCCGGTGGTCTGCTCATCGGTACCGTGCATCCCCGAATGCTCCCATCTGGACGCTTGTGAGCTCCGACTCACCCATGCCCGGCGAGGTCGGTGAGGTCGCTCAAGAGCCGAGGTAGGGGCGCAAGCCGGGGTGCTCGGCGTGCCAGTCGTCGGGGTTGTGCGGTGGGTAGGCCACGGCGAGGTGGTCGCCGGGTGCGGGCCAGTGTGCGGCGTCCCAGGCGAAGCGGCGGTAGACGACCTTGCCGGTGATCGACGGACCGGTGACGGTGCCGGTGATCGTCACGTAGTGCTCGCCGGTCATCGCGGGCAGCGGGCTGACACCGGTCACGTAGAGCGACCCGTGTTCGAGGTTCGCCCTTCCCCGGCCGGTCCGTCCGGAGACGACGGCCGCGATCGTCACCACCAGCATCGTCACCAGCGCTACCGCCATCACCACTTCGAGCATGCGCCCATGCTATGCCCCGCTCACAGCGGCGTGAGTTCGCTGACCCCCCGTGCACGGCGCACCTGCCACACCGCCGTGCGGGTGCGCTGGGAGCGGCCGTTGCCGCGGTCGATCAGCGCTCGATCGGCGGTGGTGTAGATCAGTTGTGCGCCACGGGAATTGGTCTCCGGGTTCTGGAACAACTGGACGAGGCGGTCGGTCTCCTCGACCGGCAGGCCGACGCCGAGATCGTCGACCGCGAGCACCTGGCCGGTGTCGAGAGCCTCCAGCATGGCGGGCAGTACGCGCAGCAGCGAACGGGTGGCGGTGGATTCGTCGGCCAGTTCGAACGGGACGTCGATGCCCTCGTGCACCAGGCTCAGCCCCGCGCCGCGGCGGTCGACCATGCGCCGGTACAGCGCGTCCCGCGCCGCGCGCAGGGTGCTCAGCTCGCGATCCACGAGAATCTGCTCGGGGTGGTCGAGATGGCCTGCCAGCGCGCCGATCTCGGCGTCCAGATCACGCAGGTAATCCGCGTACATCGGATCGTGTTCGGCGACGAGCAGATCCTCGATCCCGAGATCGGCGGTGCGCAGCAGCATCAGCAGACGCGCCGCGTTGTCGGGCGAGCGGGAGATATGGCTGCCGAGATCGTGCGCGAGCGCGTCGGTGTCGACATCGCCCTGCTGCACAGTCAGATTCGCCGCGAACCACCGGTACGCGGGCACGAGCGCCTCGGCGTACATCTGCCCCGCCAAGCTCAGCAGCAGCGCGTTCGGCCGCAGCAACGGCACCAGCGCCGCCACCCCGTACCGGGCCGCTTCGAACATCGGCCCGATCTTCACCTCGTCACCCCGGCGTTCGAATACGATCCGCTTGCGCGACCGTGGATGGGTGTAGAGCCACTCCGCGACCACGTCGGCGTTGTCGAGCCGGAACCCGTAGGTGTAGGGCACGCCCTCGGCGACGAATCCGGCGACGAATTCCGTCGGCCGCTCGGCGAACCCGAGATGCGGTCGCCGCACCGGGCCCGCGTAGGGGTCCCATCCGCTCACGGAATTCAGGACCGCGTCCCGCATCTGCCCGATCGCGTCGATCACGCTCGTCTTCCCGGCCGCCGCCACCCCGTGCACCGCGGTCACCGGCACCGCCAACGGCCCGCCTGCCCCCTTGGTCAGCCGCAACTGCTGAGCCTCCGCCAGCGATCCATGATTGGTCACCTGAAAACTGCGCAGCAAGGGTCCGCCTCTCCGAGATTCTTGGCAAGACTAAGGGACACGGGGGCTCGCCCACGCGGCAGCCTGATCCGGTGAACGGCAGCACCGATCCCGCGCGTGTTCGGTTCGGACGCACTAAGGTGCTGGACACTGCGGCTGGTTCGTCGCAGGTTCGGCGGTCGGCGATGAGGGATGGGTGCGCGTAATGGCGGTTCGGGTAATTGTTCGCGGAGTTGTCGTTGCCGCGGTGACCGCGGGAGCGCTCGTGCCCGCGGCGCTGGTGAGTGCGCCCAGTGCGCTGGCCGATCCGTGCCCGACGGGAACCGCGCGGGTGTTCCTGGGGAACTCGACCAACTCGTGTCAGGGCGCGGGGTCGGTGTCCTACACCGACGCACCGGTGTCGAAGGTGTGCTCGATGGCGAGCACCGATGTGACGGTGGAGATCCAGACCAACATCAAGAAGCGGCCGTTGCGTACCCAGGAGCTCAGCAACGGGCAGTGCGCGTCGTTCGACATGAAGACCCAGATCGGCAACACGGTCACCGTCACCCCGAACTGACGCGAACCCGGCTGTTCACGTCGCCGGGCTCGGCTGGTCCGCCACGAGCGGATCGTCCGGTGCGACCCTGACCGCGTCGGGGCCGCCCTCCAGCAGTAGCCGGAAGCCGTCTTCGTCGAGGATCTGAACGCCCAGCTCTTCGGCCTTGGCGGCTTTCGAACCGGGCGCCTCGCCGATCACCACGAACGCGGTCTTCTTCGACACCGAGCCCGCCGCCTTGCCGCCGCGAACGAGGATCGCCTCCTTCGCGCCGTCGCGGCTGAAGGTCTGCAGGGAGCCGGTGACGACGATCGACAGGCCGTCGAGGTTGCGTTCGATGGATTCGTCACGCTCGTCTTCCATCCGCACCCCGGCCGCTCGCCACTTGTCGACGATCGCGCGATGCCAGTCGACGGTGAACCATTCCACGACCGCGGCGGCGATAGTGGGGCCGACCCCGTCGGTGGCTGACAGTTCTTCTCCTGTCGCGGATTCGATGCGCTCGAGGTCCGCGAACTCGGCGGCCAACGCACGGGCCGCGGTCGGGCCGACATGGCGGATGGACAACGCGACGAGCACCCGCCACAACGGAGTGTCCTTGGCCGCTTCGAGGTTCGCGAGCAGGCGGGCACCGTTGGCCGAGAGGGTGCCGTCCTGTTTGGTGAACAACGGCACGCCGAGCAGATCCTGCGCGTCGAGGGCGAACAGGTCGCCCTCGTCGGTGATCGCGCCCGAGATGAGCAGGTCGTTGGCGGCTTCGTAGCCGAGGGCCTCGATGTCGAAGGCACCGCGACCGGCCAGGTGGAAGACGCGTTCGCGCAGCTGGGCCGGGCAATGCCGCTGGTTGGGGCAGCGGATGTCGGCGTCGCCCTCCTTGGCGGGGGCGAGTTCGGTGGCGCACTCGGGGCAGTGCGTCGGCATGACGAATTCGCGTTCGGCACCGGTACGCGCGTCGACGACGGGCCCGAGGACCTCGGGAATCACATCACCGGCCTTGCGGATCGTGACGGTATCGCCGATGAGCACACCCTTGCGCCGCACTTCGGAGGCATTGTGCAGGGTCGCCATCGACACGGTCGAGCCGGCGATCGAGACCGGCGCCATCACCGCGAACGGGGTGACCCGACCGGTGCGGCCGACGTTGACCTCGATATTGAGCAGCGTGGTGGTGGCCTCTTCGGGCGGGTACTTGTAGGCGATGGCCCAACGTGGGGCACGGGAGGTGGAGCCGAGGCGGCGTTGCAGGGCCGTCTCGTCGACCTTGATCACCTGACCGTCGATCTCGTGCTCGATGTCGTGGCGATGTTCGCCCCAGTAGGCGACCCGCTCGATGACCGCGTCGATGCCCTCGACGAGGCGGGTGTGGGCCGAGACCGGCAGGCCCCAGGCAGCCAGTGCCTGGTATGCCTCGTGCTGGGAGGCCGGGCGGTATCCCTCGATGCGGCCGAACCCGTGGCAGATCATCCGCAGCCGACGCTGGGCGGTGATCGCGGGATTCTTCTGGCGCAGCGAACCGGCGGCGGTATTGCGCGGATTCGCGTACGGCGGTTTGCCCTCGGCGACGATCTGAGCGTTCAACGTCTCGAAGTCCTCGAGCCGGAAATACACCTCGCCGCGTACTTCCAGGAGCTCGGGGATCGGGAATTCCTCGGTCGGGGTGAGCTCGGCGGGGATGTCTTCGATGGTGCGCGCGTTGAGGGTGACGTCCTCCCCGGTGCGCCCGTCACCGCGAGTAGCACCGCGCACCAGCTTGCCGTTCTCGTACACGAGGTTCAACGCGACGCCGTCGATCTTGACTTCGCACAGATAGTGCAGCCCGGACCCGGTTTCGGCTTCGACCCTGCTCGCCCAGGTGCGCAGTTCGTCGTAGTCGAACACGTTGTCCAGCGACAGCATCCGCTCGAGATGATCGACCGCGGTGAACTCGGTCGCGAATCCGCCGCCGACCAGCTGCGTGGGCGAGTCGGGAGTCCGCAGATCCGGATGCGCGTCCTCGAGAGCCTGCAATGCGCGCAGCAACGCGTCGAACTCACCGTCGGTGATGATCGGTGCGTCCCGCAGGTAGTAGCGGAACTGATGCCCACGCACCTCGTCGGCCAACTGTTGCCACTGCACCCGCTGCTCGGGCGTAGCCGCTTCGGCACTCACAGAAACCGCGCTGTCGCTGTCACTCACCCACCAGAGATTAGTCGAGCCCACCGACACATCCATGCACGTCGCAGCCGTGCAGGAACGAGATTTCGTGGAGATCGGCGGGAACTACGTCACCGACGACCGCGGCCCGAGCGCGACTGTTCCGGCCGCTCGACGGTGAGCGACTCCGGGTCCTCGGCGAAAGCGCGGGCAACGTCGGCGGCCAGTGCGAGGGCCTTGCGAGACCACGCGAGCGGAGCGCCCGCCAGACCGCAGGTCGGAGTGACCAGGACTCGAGTGAGGGCCGCACGAGGGAAGCCGAGATCGTCCACGAGCCGGACCGCGGGCTCGGCGGCGGCGCGCCAGGTGAGCGGGCTCGTGGGCGGTTCGGTGGGGACGAGTCCGAGGGCCAGCTTCTTGCCGGAGTCCACGGCTTCGCCGATGTCGTCGAAGTCGGCGGTGGTGATGGCCGACGCGTCGAAGGACAGGGCGGCGGCCGCCGTGCGGCGCAGGGTGGGCAGGGCCGGGCGGGCCGCGCAGGTATGCAGGATGACCGGTCCCGGTTGGGCGTTGATCACGACGTCGAGAAAGTGGATCGCCTCCGGACCGGGCAGTGCGCGGACGGTGTTGAGCACGCTCGGGCCGGTCAGCGATCCGTCGAGAACCGTCGTCAACTGCGGTTCATCCAGTTGCACAACCACGTTCGCCCCGAGTCGCTTTCCGATCTCGGCGGCGTGCAGGGCCAGGCCCTCGGCCAGCGAGTCCGTGAGGTCGCGCAGCGCACCGCGATCGGTGAGAATGCGATGGCCGCCGGGCAGTTCGACCTCGGCGGCGAGGGTGAGCGGCCCGACCGACTGGATCTTGATCGCCCGGCCGGAACCGACGAGACCCGCTGTCTCCCAGGCTTCCTCGATCGCGTCGAGATCTACGCGCACGAAGTCGCGGGCCTTCCGCGAGACCGAACCCGGGCGGTCGGCGAGCCGGTAACCGCGGGTGGTCGCGTCGAACCGCAGATCCACCAGGAGCGCGGAGGCGCGTCCGATCATGTCGGCGCCGATCCCGCGTTCGGGGAGTTCGACGAGGTGGGGCAGTTCCGGCAGTTCACCGACGATGGTGGTCGCCGCCTCGAGTGGATCGGTGCCCGGCCAGGAACCGAGACCGGTGGCGAACGCCCCGGCGAGCAAGTCCACCGGCTCCGCCGCGGCCGGGTCGCCGAACTGCTCACTGCCACGCCACAACGTCACGCGCTCAACACCTTTCGTGTCGTCTGGGTCAGTGGTCCACACCGGATCGGCGTCGACCACCACGAACCGTGCGCCGCACCACGGCGCGGGCCGTCACCCGTCATCCTGCCGTGCGCGCCGACCGCCGGCGCACCCGCCACGACACGATCAGGCTGACGCCGCCGATGAATCGGACTCGATGCCCGCGGCACGGTCGGTGCCGTTGATGGTGCCGCTGCCGATCACGGTGTCGCCGCCGTCGGCATCGGGCAGGTACAGCACGATGGCCTGGCCCTTCGCGACGCCGGTGAGCGGCTCACGCAACCTGGCGACGAAACCGTCGCCCTCGGGCTCGACCACGGCCGGCGCGGTCCCGCCGTGCGCGCGCACCTGCACGACGCACTCGACCGACGAGGCCGGGCGCACGCCGGAAGTCCAGATCGCGCGGTCGGCGGTGACGATGTCGACCTGTAGATCCTCGACCGAACCGACCTTGACGGTCCCCGAATCGGGATCGATCCCGGTCACATACCGCGGCTTGCCGTCGGCGGCGGTGTGGCTCAGGCCGAGGCCCTTGCGCTGACCGACGGTGAACCCGTGCACACCCTCGTGACTACCGAGCACCGTGCCGTCGGAATCGACCAGCGCACCGGGCCGGATGCCGATCTTGGCACCGAGGAAGGCGCGGGTATCCCCGGACGGGATGAAACAGATGTCGTGGCTGTCGGGCTTGTTCGCCACCGCCAGCCCCCGCTCGGCGGCTTCCTCGCGGATCCGCGGCTTGGGGGTGTCGCCGACCGGGAACATCGCCCGCGCGAGCTGTTCGGCGGTGAGCACGGCCAACACGTAGGACTGGTCCTTGTCCGCGTCGACAGCACGACGCAGCACGCCCTCGTCGAGCCGCGCGTAATGCCCGGTCACCACCGCGTCGAAGCCCAGCGCCTGCGCGCGATCGGCCAGCGCGGAGAACTTGATCTTCTCGTTGCAGCGCAGACACGGGTTCGGGGTCTCCCCCGCGGCGTAGGCAGCGACGAAGTCGTCGATCACGTCTTCCTTGAAGCGATCGGCGAAATCCCAGACGTAGAACGGGATTCCGAGCACATCGGCGGCGCGACGCGCGTCACCGGCGTCTTCCTTGGAGCAGCAACCCCGCGACCCGGTGCGCAGCGTGCCCGGGTTGGCCGACAGCGCCAGATGCACCCCGACCACCTCGTGCCCGGCGTCCACGGCCCGCGCCGCGGCCACCGCGGAATCGACACCACCACTCATCGCGGCGAGAACTCTCATCAGGCACCTCCTCTAGCGCCGGCCAGGCCTGCGGCCCTGGCCCGATCGATGACCTGCGGCAGCACGGTCAACAGTGTTTCGACATCGGCTCCGGTCGACGTGTGACCGAGCGTGAAGCGCAGCGAACTGCGCGCCTGCCACGGTTGCACACCCATCGCGATCAGCACATGGCTGGGCGAGGCGACGCCCGCGTTGCAGGCCGAACCGGTGGAGCATTCGACACCGGCGGCGTCGAGCAGCATGAGCAGCGAGTCGCCCTCGCACCCGGGGAACGTGAAGTGAGCGTTGCCGGGCAGTCGTTGCGCGGGCCCGTTGAGCACGGCATCCGGCACCGCGGCCCGCACGCCGTCGATCAACTCGTCGCGCAACGCCCGCAATCGCTGAGCGCGCCCGGGCAGGTCGGTGACGGCATCGCGCAGCGCGGCGGCCATCCCGATCGCCGCGGCCACATCGGAGGTACCGGAGCGCAGGTCGCGTTCGTGCCCGCCGCCGTGCACCAGCGGCACACACGGCACACTTCGGCCCAGCAGCAGTACGCCGATCCCGTGCGGACCGCCGACCTTGTGTCCGGCCACGCTCAGCGCGGCCAGCCCGCTCGCGGCGAAGTCGACCGGAATCTGGGTCACCGCCTGAATGGCGTCGCTGTGCATCGGGATGTCGAATTCCTGTGCGACAGCGGCCAATTCGGCGATCGGCTCGATGGTCCCGACCTCGTTGTTGGCCCACATCACACTGACCAGCGCCACCTCATCGGCATGCGCGGCGAGTACCTCACGCAACACCTGCGGCGACACGACACCCTCGGCGTCGACCGGCAGCCAGCTGACCTGCGCGCCCTCGTGCTTCTCGAGCCACTCGACCGCGTCGAGCACCGCGTGATGCTCGACCGCGCTGGTGACGATCCTGGTGCGCCGCGGATCCGCCGCCCTGCGCCCCCAGAAGATCCCCTTGACGGCCAGATTGTCGCTCTCGGTGCCCCCGGAGGTGAAGATCACCTCGGACGGCCGAGCACCCAGATCAGCCGCGATCGACTCGCGCGCCTCTTCCAGCGACCGCCGCGCCGCCCGCCCCGAACCGTGCAGCGAGGACGCGTTGCCGACCGCCCCGAGGGCAGCCGTCATCGCCTCGACGGCGGCGGGCAACATCGGAGTGGTCGCCGCGTGATCGAGGTAGACCGTCTTGGGCGCACCGCTGACCGGACCCGAATAAGCCGACTTCATGACCGACAAAGCCTATACCACCGCTGACCTGGTCATCTTCGGGGTCCACCCCTGCTTCCTACGATTTTTCGACGATTTACCCAGGATCTTCAACACGTGTATCACCTACTTTCATTCCCAAATCGTCGATGAGCAGGCCGGGAGACGGTCGAGACAGCTGGGTGCGAAGGAGCCGAGCTGGCGGACCGCAGCGGTCCAGCGACCCGGCAGACAGATGAATATGAGATTCTTCGCGCGCGCATATGCTTCTTGGACCGCCAGACTGCCCCCTGCAGCGCATCCGCCCGCTGGCCGGGGCCGCCGCGCAGCGGCCGACAACGGCCGCTAGCGGCGCCGCTACCGTGACAAACCCCATATGCCGCAGGCCACCGGACCGGGGGCGGCGCTGGTGCCTGCACGGGCGGGTTCGAGATCGCTTGGCGCACTGTCGTCGTGTTCGTCGGCATCCGGCCGCGTAAGGACCTGGTGGCGATTCCGAAGACGATCACGACCACCTACTGGCCCGTCGTGCTCGCCACGGCCGGCCTCGTGCGGAGTGTGGAACGAAGTCGCTCGGCCCCACTGGGTATCAGCCCTTACGCGTTGCCGACACCCTCTTGTAAGAGCCTCAGCGCAGGTCGAAGCGCGTACGGGCGCGGATCCCTCAGCGGGACGGGATTGACAGTCGGGAACAAGGCTCGCCATCACCTTCCTAGGTGCGCAAACTCTTTGCGTTCTTGCGGCAAAAGTCGAGTAGTTGGGTACCCGCGACATCCGTACTCGCTTGCGTAAGACTCAGATGGTCTCGTCCAACGCGCCTCGACACCGTCTGGAGAGTGGGGTGATGACCCGTGTGCGCTCAGGCCGCGGAGACTCCGGAGCAGCAGGCTCAGGGGCAGGGTGAGCCGTTCGACTACGACGCTTTCATCTCCTATGCCCACCACGATCGACCGGTCGCCGCGGGGATCCAGAAGGGCCTGCACCGCATCGGCCGTCGCATGGGCCACCTGCACGCCCTGCGGGTGTTCCGCGACGCCACCGACCTCACCGCCAGCCCCAACCTGTGGGGCGAGGTCACCGAGGCGATGGACCGCGCCCGCTATTTCATCGTGGTGCTCTCCCCGCACGCAGTCGCCTCCCACTGGGTCAACAAGGAGGTCACCCACTGGCTGGACCGGCGCGGACCGGACCAGCTGCTGTTCGTTGTCGCTGACGGACACCTGACCTGGGACGAGGGCACCGGACGGTTCGACCCGGACCGGTCCGACGTGGCCCTGCCGGTGCTGGAGGAGCCGGGGGTACTCGCCTCCGAACCGTTCTACGTCGACGTCAGTGAAGATGAGCCGTGGGATCCCCACGCACCGATGTTCCGGGAGAAGGTCACCGACCTGGCCGCCCCGATCCACGGCAAACCCAAATACGAACTGGCCAGTGAGGATCTGCGGGAGCAACGCCGCTTCCGCCGCCTCCGCCGCGCCGCCATCGCCGGCCTGGTCCTCCTGACCGTCCTCGCACTCGCCGCGGCCACGATCGCATTCGTGCAACAACAGGAGGCGGAACGCCAACGCAACGAAGCGGTACGCCAACGGAACCAGGCGATAGCCCTGCGGCTGGAATCCGATGCCGAGTCTATGCTCGACGGCACACATGCCCGCGACGACGTCCGCGCAATCCAGGAAACACTCGCCGCCCAACAGATCGCGACGACACCCAACCCCGGCGCTGCGCTTCGGACTCTGAATGCCCTGTCCTCCACCGAAAAGATCATCAGGACCGGTGCCCCGTACTCGATTCCTCCGAACGCCACCGCCGACAGCCTCAGGCGTGCAACCGAAACCGCGCAGCCGGTCTTCAGTATTGCAATTCGACCGGACGGGCACCGCATCGCCACCAGCGGTCTCCAAACAAGAGTGTGGGACGCCAACACTGGTAAGCAGGTCGATCTATCTTCCCGAACGGATCGCGGATCGTACGCCGTGGCGTACAGCCCGGACGGGCACCGCATCGCCACCGTCAACGCAGACGGCAACATCCAACTGTGGGATGCCGACACAGGGACGCCGGTCGGTGATCCCCTCACCGGTCATGCAAACGGCTCCGTCAAGAGTGGTGTGGCGTTCAGCCCGGACGGGCACCGCATCGCGTCAGTCGGCACCGACGGGACAATTCGGGTGTGGGACGCCGAATCCCGCGTGCCCCTCGTTACCTTCACCGGCCACGAGGGTGGCGCACACAGCGTGGCGTTCAGCCCCGATGGGCATCGCATGGTTTCCGGTGGCGGCGACGCGACGGTCAGGATGTGGGACGTCGACAAAGGCGAGCCCATCGGTGAACCGATGAGACGCCACACCACGGCTGTGAACAGCGTTGCGTTCAGCGCGGACGGTCGGCGCATCGTCTCGGGCAGCGGAGGACCCACCCCTGGGTCCGACATTCTCTACGACCTCGCGGCGCCCATCGTCCTGTGGGACGCAGACACGCGCCAACCCGTCGGCGAACCGTTGACCGGCCACGCAGGTTATGTCAACAGTGTTGCGTTCAGCCCCGACTCCCAACGAATCGTCTCCGGAGGCGGGGACAATGTTGTGCTCCTCTGGGATGCCGAGACCGGCGCGCCGGCCGGCCCACCGCTACTGGGGCACACCGGCACGGTCACGAGCGTCGCATTCAGCCCCGACAAGGCCAATCCGCGCATCGTCTCCAGCAGTATTGACGGAACCCTGCGCATATGGAATACCGAACCGGACGACTCCATTGGTCATCTTTGGACAGCACTGTCCACCGAGTCTCGAGGGCCGGGCCACAGTGCTGTGCTGGCTGTCGAACCGATCGGTCACCGAATACTGGCGTTCGAATTCAACGACCCGCAGTCCGGCGAGGGGACCGTCTGGATAGTCGACCCGGATACCGGAGCTCGCGCGGGCCCCTTAGCGCTACCCGAACAAGTCACCATCACCTCCAGCGCCTTCAGCCCCGACGGACGTCGCGTGGCTATCGGTACCGATGACAAAACCTTCCGGATCTGGGAGGCCGACTCCGGCCGCGCCCTCGGCGGGCCGGTCACCGGTCTCCACGACTCGGCTTCGAACCTGGCGTTCAGCGGCGATGGACGCCGCATCGTGGCCGGCGGCGCGGACAAGTCCGTCGTCGTCTGGGACGTCGATTCAAGCCGAGCGATCGGCACACCATTGACGGGTCCAGATGGCGCCATCGTGAATGTCGCGTTCAGTCCGGACGGGCGCCGAGTCGCGGGAAGCACAGACAAGTCCGTCTGGATATGGGACGTCGATTCCGGCCGGACAATTGGTGGCCCCCTCGAGGGTCACGAGTGGGACATCAGTACTGTCAGATTCGGTTCCGGTGGGCGACGCGTCATCTCCGTAAGCGGGGACTCGGTTCTCCTGTGGGACGCCGAGACCGGACAGCGCGTCGCGCAAGCACCTGCAACGGGGTATTTAGGCGCCTTTGCGATCAGCCCGAACGGGGAGTTCTTCGTCACCGCGGTTGGGGTTGACCTGCAACGCTGGGATTCCATGACCGGCAATCCGATCGGCGCCCCCATGCCAGGCCGCCAGCCAGGGAAGATCTTCAGCATCGTCGTCACCAGTGATGCGCGCTACATCCTTTCCGGAGGCATGGACCAAGTCCTGCGGTTCTGGGATGCCGCGACGGGCGAACCGATCGGCGACCCACTCAAAGGTCCAGACGGCTGGATCATGATGATCCAGGTGACCCCCGATGGTCGCGTCGTGCGAACAGTTTGGCTATCTCCGGACCAAGGCGCCGGCGGCGGGGTCTGGGTCTGGCCGGGGCCGGCATCCTGGGAGGACGAGCTGTGCTCGAAACTCAGCGAGAATATGAGCGGCAAGCAGTGGTCCGAATGGGTCTCACCCGACATCGAATACACCGCGGTATGCCCCGATCTACCTCAACATTCGGGCGACAACTAAACCACCTTCGGATCGAATTATCGGTTTCGGCTCGCGCCGCACCCCCGTCCGCTCCGACCCCGACGGTCCAGATCGTGCGGGTCACCGATTGAACAGACTGACAGTGATCGCACGAACGTAGTGTCGACGTCGGTTCCGCTGGTCGACAGATACCTGTCGCGTAGGACCTGTCCCACGGTTTGTCCCCGCTCAAGTTGCGAGCAAAGCTGGCTTACGCCAAGACTCGTCGCCGGAGTCCGTGCGCAAGTCGTGCGTAGAGGCTGGCCCGGCCCGAATGGAAAGATGGATCCGCCGCAGGACACAGCGCCACTCCAGGAGGTGGACGATGCACCACAACGATCACCCGTCCGAGCTTCGCACCCGACTCTGGAACGATGCACTGGGCAAGACCGGGCCTGAGGCACGCGCCACGACATATGAGAGCGCGGTGCTCGAGCAGTACCGGCTCTACGTGGAGATGGCCGACCGGGTAAGCGCCCGACGGGGCCTGGCAAATTCGTTCTTCCTGACCCTTAACACCGGCATCTTCACTCTCGTCGCCGCCTTCTGGAAGACCCCTCCACCGGACAACGCGGGGTGGCTGGCCATCCCACTGGCCGCGATCCTCGGCCAGTGCTTCGCCTGGTTCTACCTGGTCCGCAGCTACAGGCTCCTGAACAGCGCCAAGTACCAGGTTGTCGGCGCGCTCGAGGAACGACTCCCGGCTTCCCCGTTCTGGCGTGCCGAATGGTGGGCCCTGGGTGAGGGGAAGGACCGGTCCCGGTACTGGCCCCTGTCGCACATCGAGCAGTGGGTCCCCTTTCTCTTCGCGCTCGCGTACATCGCGGGGTTCCTCGCCGCTGTTCTCGCCTGAGTCTTCGCCGATAAGGCCTGTGCGGGATTGTGTCGATTCGGGGAACCCCCACCGCACCCGGGCCGCGATCGGGCGCCGACAAGTTTCGACAGCTCACCCCTGACCTGCGGATTCCCTCAAGCTCCCCCCGGCAACAATGCCCGGTGCAGGGGCCTAACGCTAGGGTCAATCGGTCCCCGAACTGTTGGTTGGCTCCTGCCGCCGCAGCACCGATTCACAGGACCTCACCGCGCAGATCGATACCTTGACCGTCTGGGAGTCGGTGCCCAACGGATCTATGTCGATCATGGACTGACCCGCACCAATCGTGACGGTCCCGGGCTGCGTGAGGCCCTGGCGGCGGTACACGAAGCTGACATGCTGGTCGTGAGCAAACTCGATCGCCTGGTCGGCACCATGCCCGATGCTCGCGCGATCGCCGACGAGCTCACCGACCGGAAAGTCCGGCTCAACATGTCAGAATTCGCGCCTCAGCCACTTGGCCACGGGAGGCAGAAGTAGGCCGCCCAGCCGTCCTGCGCGAACTGAGCCCAGCGGTGCGCGGTGTTGGGGTGGACTCCGAATAGCTCGCTGATCACGATCGCTGGCAGGCCGGTCACATTCTGCCGTACGCCGGGAGGCCGCCCGAATCCGTAGGTGTTCGGAAAACGACGCTGCGCTCAAACAGTCAGTGCGTCAACACTGTTCAGATGCTCAGCGTAGACCTCGGCAGGGCTGCAGTACCCGTGGATCTTGCGGGGCCGGTGCTTGAGTTCGAAGGCTATGACGTCGAGATCGTTCTGGGTGAAGCGGCGAAGGTCGGCGTTCGTTCGCGATATCGAAATACCTTGCCGCAAAAGAGGATCCACCGATCTCGATGACGGTATGATCTTCCTGACACCAATGGTGAAGGTGACTCAGGCGGAAGCCGCGGACGCGGTGCCACACCGCGGCCAACCTGCCGCCGCGGGTATGCGAGGGGTCGGTGACTCGATGAAGCGGATCGCATTTCTCTATACTGACGAATTCCATTGGTCTGCCCCCTATCTCGATGTGGCGCTATCTCGGCTCGGCGCAGAGATCACGGCAAAGCTGTTCTTCATCGAAAATGAGCGTGAAGTACAAGATTTTCCTGTCGAAGCGGAGCAACTGAAGCCAGGAATGGACTGCGACCAACTCGTCGACAAACTTCTCGAGTGGGGTGCGGATGGCGTAATTTCGCTCCCCATGTACGATCAGGAAACGATGCGTGACGCGGTGGTAAAAGATCATCTCGCCGACCGCGGAATACCCATGATTATGCACCGTCCGGAAGTGATCCGGATGTTCAGCAGCAAATGGGACACCAAGGAAGTCGTCCGCAGGTTCGGAATCGAGGCATCCGACGGAATCCTCATCGACGGGGACCTCCTGAACGGTCGGGGCCCTGCTGTTTACGGCTACCCAGCGTACGTGCGGCGTCGGGCATTGGAACTCGGGTTCCCGTTGCTGGTCAAGCCCCTGTGGGATTGCGGCGCCAACGGGATATGTTTCATCGAGAACGAACTCGCATTGATAAATTACCTTCAAGATCCGTATGACGGCAACGCGGTTCTGGAGCAGTGCCTCGAAGGTGAACTGTGCTCGGTCGAGATTGTCGGGCATGACGGGTCCTACGTTATCCAGCCGCTTATCTGGAAAGGGAGAACCGGATCAGCACCGCCCTTCATGGCGTCCGATCGTTTTCGTTACTGCATACCACGTCGAGAAGCGGACGATGCTTTCGCTCCAATCGCCGCTCGGCTGCGAACAATGTGCACCACACTCGGCGTCGAGGGCGTAATAGAGGTAGAGATGATCTACGTCGAGAATACATATCGGGTAATCGAGATCAATCCACGTCTGTCCGGAACGACGACACTGTCCATCGCAGCCTCCGACTGTGACACATATGGATGCTTGGTCGCAATGCTCTTAGGCAATTGGACAGAGGAGTACGCGCGTTCCGGGGAGCGAAGGATGCGCAGCGCATTTCAGTTCCCGGTACTACGGCTGACCGATGAGCTGGTCTATGCTTTGGAGCTAGATTTCGGTCTGGTCAGGACGCGGAGCTTCACATTTCGGGGCCGGGAGTTTCATGACGTCGTTGTTACGTGTGAGTTCACCGAGACCGCACTGCTGAAGAGCAAGCTGGCGTCGCTTCAGTCCAGGTTCAACCTGCTCACGCGCGCCTTGGCAGCAGAAGCCGACGGAGTGATGACTTCCTCGCTGACCGAACTCCCGTTATTCGATGTGCGATAACTCCCCGATGGGAGAGCGATTTGAGGAGCTGCAAATGATAATCGATCGCGCCGTATCGTCGGATGTGGAACAGGTGCTAGCAATGCGATCCGAGGCGGCCGCGTGGCTTCGCCGACTCGGAACCGACCAGTGGTCAGTGGAACCTGATGGCTTCCGGACACATGTGCTTGCGGGAATCGAGGCCGGCGAGACATGGATGCTGCGGGAAGGATCGGAGACTGTCGCAACTATCACGATCGATTCCCGCCCAGACCCCCTGCTGTGGACAGCGGATGAGCAGGCAGAGTCGGCGTCCTACCTGAAGAGGCTGATAGTCCGCCGGTCTCATGCCGGATGCGGCTTGGGGGCTCAGCTCTTGAAGTGGGGTCTTGATCGCTCCGCCAACATAGGAGTCTCATGGTATCGATGCGATGTTTGGACGACCAACATCGCACTCCAGGACTATTATCGACGGCTTGGCTTCACACTTGTCCGGGCGATCGCCCGTGACGACCTCCCGTCCAGCGCGCTCTTCCAGCGTCGGCCGCTGGAAGCCGCGCATCCGATCTTTGCCAACCGCGATGATGACCACCGTGTGTAATAGCGCGAACGCTACCGATTTCCAGTGACCTGTGAACCGATTTCAGTCCTGGACAAGCGTTCGGTCCCAGTCCTGGTCGGCGCCGACGAGGTGAATGCCGAACTCCCTCACCAGAAGGTCCGCGAGATCGAACTCGGCGTCCATCGACGCCGCCAGCCACAGGCGGAGCGGCTCATCGAGTGTCGCATCGAGCATGCGCTCCATCTCCGGCAGACTTGCGTGCTCGGCCTGGACAATCGACGCGAGGAAAAGCTGGACCGCGTCGGAGTCGAGAGTCGGCAACCGGCCGAGGTTCTTGCTGGCGAACCGGATCCAGTCCGGGTCGATGTCGATCATTGCCTCATCGAGCAGCGTGGTGCAATCGTTCGTACGCAGCCGGTGTCCGCCGCGCTCGCAGGCGAGACGGACAACAACACGATCCCTCGCCTGAACGCCTATCCGATACGCAGTCGCGGCATATGCCCGCCGCAATTCCGGGTCGGTGTCGAATTGAAGAAGAAAGCGAAAAATGTCTGCGTCTTCCGCGGCGACCAGCCTGGCCCGAAGCTCCGGAGAAATCACTGTGGGCGCATCCACGCAGAGAGCGAACAGCGCGGGAACTTCCGCGACACGACCTGCACGGAGAAGCTCGTTGGCGTGTGCGGCGAAATCGGTGACGGGACCTGATCGGCCCGAGGACTTGACCATTGCGGCCAACTCTCTCAGCTGCCGTTCCGCGAATGCCCGGTCGAATGCCCGCGCCAACTCGTCCTGCCGCAGCTCGCCGATCGGCTCGTTCGGAAAAGACCGAAGCAATTCGGTCACGGTGGCGTACCGTCCTGCGCGGAGCAGCGTTCGCAATCCTGCTCGACCAGCCTCAACGCTGAATCTTACCGGCACGCCGGAGAGCTGCCGGACGTAGTCTGCGGCACCGAGACGACCCGTCGAAACCAGGACGTCGTAACTACATCGGGCGGCTTCCTCGCTGATCCGTGGCAGCACGCCGGTCATCTTGGAAATATCCTCGATCCCCGTGACGTTGCCGCGCTTGGCCAATGCCTGATACGCCTCGGCCAGCGACTCGGGAGCCACGTCACCGCCGTGGGGCAGTGCGCCGTACAGGAAGCAGAAATCGTCGGCTCGGCAGTCTCGCAGCGCACGATCTCTAGCGGCGGCGAGCTCGAGTGGATTGAGTGAGGTCAATACATCGGTGCGCACGGCGAGCTGTTGGAGAATGTAGATGTCGTCGTGACGGAGGAGCCACGATGCTTCGCGTAGGACAAGCGTTCGGGGAAGCGACGCCAGTCTGCCGGGCTCGTGCTCGCAGAGATTTCTCAAGAGTTCCCGATACGGGCGCACGCCGCCTCCCCGTCTTCGTCCGTGTGCTCCAGCAAATGTGAGTAGGGCTCCAAATAGGACGGGTCGGCGGTGCGGTCGAAGTTGACCATAGCCAGGCGCAAGCTGGGATCATAATCGGTGTGCCCCCGGAAATCGTTCTTTTCGTCAGCGAGCCCCTCGCTCCACAGCCCGGTGTAAACCGGAAGGCCCATGCGGTGCCCGGCGACCGCAATCCGGTAGATGCTTTGAATTTTCGGCGGTACCCAGTCTCCCGGCCGGCTTACACGTTGAAGGTGTGAACCCTGGGCGATGTAGGTCGGGGTCAAATAGATGACCAAATCGACACCGTGCCGATCACATATCTCACCGAGATACTCCATAGTCGCGATCGCTTCCGCTACCCCCTGTTCCTCGCTCATACGTGGCGCAGGCTTGATCAGGACGTAAGAGGTGAGCCGCATACCGAGCTCGCCCAGCAGGGCGATGCGGTCCTCGAACATTCGTCGGCTGATCTTCTTCCGAAGTGTCACCTGCCGTACTTCGTCGTCCTGGGTTTCGAAACCGACGGTCAGATCGATTACCGATGCGGTCGTGCGGGCACGCACATCGATCAGACGACCCCGGCTTATGTACTCCGGGCGTGTTTCGAGCGATAACACCTCTAGGCTTTCCATGCTGGCCGCATGGTCGAGCAGGTGATGGAGAGAGTACGAATGGAAGCGTGTCGGGTCGAGTACCGATCCCTCGTTTCCGAATGAGAATTGCTGGAACGTACCGATATGGTGCTGGTGGTCGTCGAACACCCCGGTGATCTGCTCATTGAGGTCAGCAACCGAGACCGTGCTGGTTGACGACCTCATCGGCAACGCACAATAGCTGCACTCGAACTGACATTTCCGAGTGTAGAAAGAGACCACCAAGTCGGTGCGGCCCAAGAACAGTCGCTTCCCGACATAGATAGGAACTCGCGCATTCGGTATCGATTGCATATGCCCGCCCCGAGTTGAGAGTCCGCCTGGGTATCCCTCAATAGTATGACCCAATTGCGCTGCGGGAGTGCATGTTTCGAGATCTCGACACATGAATCGTGTGAACAGCCTGGATTCCACAAGTGCGACCGCCAGCCCGACTGCGCGCGGACGCGAGAGCGGACGCGGGGGCGCGGACAACGACAGCGAGTGCGCGCGCGACGTACGGAACAGGTTTCACACAAACAGCAGAGCGAACACGAACGCTGTCGGCACCGGCCCGGAGTGGCAGTTGACCTTCCGCGTCGCTGCGGCTGGTCGGGACCGTCTCGCCGAGCGCATCGCGGAGTCGCATCCGTGGAGCGGACTAGAGATCAGCGCGACACCGGCGCCCTGGACGACCGAAAAATACGCCCAGTGGGTCGAAAGCCCAACAGTGCCACAGGAATGGGCGCACGCGCCGCTGTGGCGCGCTAGCAGTCCGGGTCGGCCGGTGCCGCCCCTACCGACGCACCGCTGCGCGACCTCTTTCTGGGTCCGTTTCGCGTACAGACCCAGACCCACCATCGGCCCCGGAGATCCGTTCCCTCATCACGAATCCCAGGGGCGAGGTAGCCGGGGGCCCGGAAGTTGCGTGGGTGCGGTCTCCCACGTCACGAATCAGGTTGTCGCGGAGTGCGCCGACGGGACTACGCCGAGTTGCTGCATCATCCCGAGCGTGTCCCAGGAGGCCCAACTCTCGATGATCTTGCCGTCCGCGAAGCGATTGATCGTAATTCCCTGAACAACTGCCGATTTGCCGGTGGCGGGCATACCCATCATCTCGCCGTCATTGGTTCCGGTTCCCGTCCATCGGGTGGTGACGAAGTCGCCTTCGGCGATCTGTTCGTTGATCAGGAACCGTTGATCCGAGAAAGCGGCGAGATACATCTGCACGAGCCGCCTGAGGCCTTCGGGGCCGTGGACCTCGGCGAACGGGTTCTGCGGATCGTGGTTGATGCAGTCGTCGGCCATGACCTCGTCGAAGACATCGAGGTCTCGCGAGTTCCACGCGTCGAAGATGCGCTTGGCTGAAGCCTTGTTCTGCTCTGACATGGCGTTTCCTAACTGGTAGTGACGCCGAACCGGCGAAGGGGCTCGTCACTACAGGCAGCCTTCGCCACGCCCGGCGTTCAGCACGGTGTGACGCTCGGGCCGACGGAATCCAGCCGTCACAGCCCGATACGAGGACGTTGCCATCACGGAGGATGCCCGCCCCGGATGTTGCCCGGCAAGCACTCAACTCCCCACCGGGCGCAAACTTTGAAGCCGGTGTACGGAATAATTGTGCGCCTTTTTCGCAAGCAAGGTAAGAGGCGACCACGTACACGTTCGATGTCTTTTCCAGCCTCGACGGCGATATCCAGGAACTCGTCTACCGGCCGACCCTGCACGGTTGAGATCAGGTGTGCGGTTCCCGGGTTCGGCGCGTGTCAGAATGCGCCCATGACCATCAAGTTCGACGCGCTCGATGCCGCGTTGCTGGCCGAACTGGCCCGTGACCCCCGGGCGCCGATTCTCGAGCTGGCGCAGCGACTCGGGGTCGCCCGCAATACCGTGCAGGCGCGGATGAAGCGGCTCGAGGCATCGGGTGCCGTACGGGGTTATCCGCCCGATATCGATGTGCAGGCCATCGGGTTCGCGGTGCACGCCTTCCTGGGCATCGAACTCGATCAGAACAAGATGGATCCGATCATCGAGACGCTGCGCGGGTTCCCGCACGTCCTCGAGGTGCACGCCACCACCGGCCGCGCCGATCTGCTGGTGCGCATCGCCGCGCAATCGCAGCAGGATCTCCTGGAGATCATCCAGCGGGTGCACGCCATCGACGGCGTGAACCACACCGAGACCATGCTCGCCCTGGCCACGCCGATCGGGTATCGGAGCCTGCCACTGGTCGAGCATCTGACGAACCGGACGAATCAGCCGTGATGTGACCCAGGTCTCTCGCGCTCGAGCAGATTGATACATCCAGCTCAGTGGTACAGATCACTTTTGAGCAGACTGATCAACTATTCGACTGACTGTTGACACCGATTGCCCTCCACGGCACATTTCGCAGCACCGATAGCAAGTTCCTTCGTTGCGCAGCTCACGATCTGGGTTGTGGAAAGTGTGGTGAGGCGTTCATGACCACCGTCGTCTGTGCGACTGCTCGACCGTCGGCCGAGGCGGCCGCGCCCTACGACCTCGCCGATCGCTACCGCTCCGGCGCGGGCCCGGTGCTGCTGACCGGGGTCCAGGCCATCGCCCGGCTGCTGGTGGAACAGCATGTGCGCGATATTCGCGCCGGTCGCCGCGTCGCGACGTTCGTCTCCGGCTACCAGGGCAGCCCGCTGGGCGGGGTGGACAAGATGCTGCTCGGCATGCCGGAGGTACTCACCGAACACGACATCACCTTCGTCCCCGGGTTCAACGAGGAACTGGCCGCCACCGCGGTCTGGGGCAGCCAGGCCGAGCTGCCCGCCGGGCGGCCGACCCACGACGGCGTGGTCGGTGTCTGGTACGGCAAGGGTCCCGGCGTCGACCGCGCGACCGACGCCATCCGGCACGCCAACATGTACGGCGTGAATCCGCGCGGCGGCGTGCTGCTGCTGGTGGGCGATGATCCGGCCTCGAAATCGTCGACCGTACCCGCGGTGAGCGAACGCTCGCTGGCCGCGATGGGGGTGCCCGTTCTGTTCCCGCGCAATGCCGAGGAGATCATCACCCTCGGTATGCAGGGCATCGCGATGTCGCGGGCCTCGGGGTGCGTGGTGGCGTTGAAGATCGTGGCCGATGTCGCCGACGGGGCGTGGACGGTCGACGAGGGCGTGGCCGACCTCGCCCTGACGGTGCCCGAAGTGCAGTGGGAGGGAACGCCTTTCGTCTATCGACAGCGACCGATGGCGGCGCCGACCGACAGTGTGCTCGCCGAAGCGGACCTCTACGGGCCACGCTGGGCGACGGTGCACGCCTACGGTGCGGCCAACGCTCTCGACGTCGTCGAGGTGGACCCGGCCGAGGCGAAGGTGGGGATCGCGGCCACCGGCACCACCTTCGACGCGGTCCGCCAGGCTCTGCTCGATCTGGGTGTCGACGAGGCGAGCATGCACCGCGCCGGAATCCGGTTGCTGCGCATCGGCATGCCCTATCCGCTGGGCACGGCCGCGCTCACCGAGTTCGCCCGCGGGCTCGAGCAGTTGATCGTCGTCGAGGACAAGACCGCGTTCATCGAAACGCAGGTCCGCGAGATCCTCTACGGCACCCCGGACGCGCCGCGCGTGCTCGGCAAGCGCGACGAGCGCGGCGCGCGCCTGATGCCGGTCGACGGCGAGCTCACCGCCGGACGGCTGCTGGCGCCGCTGCGCCGGGTGCTGCGCGGACAGGTGGAGCTGAAACGGGCAGCGCCCCCGGCACTTCCACTGGAGGTTCTCTCCGCCAAGCGGACGCCCTATTTCTGCAGCGGCTGCCCGCACAACCGCTCCACCGCCCTGCCCGACGGCTCGATCGGCGGCGGTGGCATCGGCTGTCACACGCTGGTCACCATGTCCGGGCGCACCGACAGCGCGGTCACCGGGCTCACCCAGATGGGCGGTGAGGGCAGCCAGTGGATCGGGCAGGCGCCGTTCACCGATGTGCCGCATCTGTTCCAGAACATCGGCGACGGCACCTTCTTCCATTCCGGGCAGCTGGCGATCCAGGCCTGCGTCGCGGCCGGGGTGAACATCACCTACAAGCTGCTCTGGAACGAGGTCGTCGCGATGACCGGCGCCCAGGACGTGGAGGGCGGGATCACCGTCGCGCAGCTCACCCACAAACTCACCACCGAGGGTGTCCGCAAGATCGTCATCTGCGCCGATGAGCCGAAGCGGCACAGCAAGCGAGCGCTGGCGAAGGGCACGCTGCTCCTGCATCGCGACCGGCTCGACGAGGCGCAGAAACTGCTGCGCGAGATCGAGGGCGTCACGGTGCTGATCTATGACCAGCACTGCGCCGCCGACGCCCGCAGGCAGCGCAAGCGCGGAACACTGCCGACCCGCAACACCCGGGTGGTGATCAACGAGGCCGTGTGTGAGGGCTGCGGTGATTGCGGCGCCAAGTCGAACTGCCTGTCGGTGCAGCCGGTCGAGACCGAGTTCGGGCGCAAGACCCGCATCGATCAGACCTCGTGCAACACCGATTACAGCTGCTTGGACGGCGATTGCCCGTCCTTTGTGACGGTGGAGGTGGATCCGGCCAAGGGCAAGTCCCAGCGGCGCGAACCCGTCGAGCCGCCTGCCGTAGCCGACCCGGGCGTGGACGCACCGCAGCGCACCCAGAACGTGCTGATCGCCGGAATCGGGGGCACCGGCATCGTGACGGTGAACCAGGTCCTGGCCACCGCCGCCCTGCGCGCAGGCTACGAGGTGGAGAGCCTGGACCAGATCGGCCTGAGCCAGAAGGCCGGCCCGGTGCTGTCCCACCTGCGGTTCTCCACAACGGAATTGGAGCCGGCCAACCGGCTCACCCCCGGCAGCGCCGACTGCCTGCTCGCCGTCGACCTGCTCACCGCCACCGACCCCCGCTACCTCCAGTACGGCGACGCGGCGAGCACCGTGGCAGTGGCGTCGACGAGCCAGACCCCGACCGGCGACATGGTCTTCGACAAGTCGGTGGCCTACCCCGCGACGGACACTCTGCTGGATCGGCTTGCCACGGTGACGAATTCGATCAATCACTTCGACGCGCTCGCGGCGGCACTGACGCTGTTCGGGAACACGGCAGCGGCCAATTTCCTGATCGTGGGCGCGGCCGTCCAGAACGGCGGGCTGCGCCTGCCGGTCGCGGCGATCGAGGAGGCCATCGGGATCAACGGTGTCGCGGTGAACGCCACCATCGCGGCGTTCCGGTGGGGACGGGTCGCCGTCGCCGATCCGGCGGCGTTCGCGGCGGCGGTCGACACAGGCCGACCGCGGCGCACCCCGCCGGTGGCGCCCGCGGAGTTGCTGGCGAACACCAGCTTCGAGGGCGAGGTGCGCCGGGTTGTGGAACTGCGAGCGGCTCAGCTGATCGGCTACCAGAACGCGAAGGTGGCACACCGTTACCTCGAGACGGTCGAATCCGTCTGGGCGGCAGAGCGTTCGGTCACCGAGCGCACCGAGTTCAGTGAGGCGGTCGCGCGGGGGCTGTTCAAATTCACGGCCTACAAGGACGAGTACGAGGTGGCTCGGCTGCTCGTGGACCCGGACTTCCTCGCCGATGTGCAAGCCCAGGTGCCCGGTGGCGAGAAGCTCACCTACAAGCTGCACCCGCCGATGCTGCGTGCGTTGGGCCGCGACAAGAAGATCGGTCTGCGGCCGAAGTCGCATGTGGCGCTGAAGGTTCTGGCCAAGGGCAAGTTCCTGCGCGGCACCAGGCTCGACCCCTTCGGCTACGCCCACGTCCGCAAGGTCGAACGCGAACTGCTGGCCCACTACACCGACATGGTGCGCCGGCTGGCACACGATCTGACCACCGAGAACTACGAAACAGCCACTGCGGCAGCGGCACTGACCGATGTCGTGCGCGGCTACGAGGACATCAAGCTCGGCAATGTCGAGCTCTACCGCGCACAGCTGCGCGAGCTCGGCATCGACTCCTGACGGGAGACGTTGCCACCGAGCCCACGGCACCATCCACCTCCGCGTTCGCTCGACCACGTCCTCACCGCCACACGAACCCTGCCCCTGCGGCGTGCACCGCCGCGGCAAACGGCTGAGCACATCGCCGCGCCGCAGCGCACCCGCGCCACCACTACGTCGCCGCACCAGCGGCACAACTGAAACTGCCGCGGACCCGCGGCACCACAACCCCGCAGCCCAGGGCACAACCCTGGTGCGCGGAACCGGAAAGGAAATCGACAGTGACCGTTGCGCACACCGAAGCAGGAGTCTTCGGCCGATCGCACGAGCTCAGCGCCCGCGCCCACGAGCAGGTCGTGTTCTGCGAGGACGACAGATCCGGGCTGAAGGCGATCATCGCGATCCACTCGACCGCACTCGGCCCCGCCCTCGGCGGTACCCGCTTCTACCCGTACGCCGATGAATCCGCGGCCCTGCAAGACGTGCTGCGACTGTCCTGGGGAATGACGTACAAGGCCGCGGCGGCGGGGGTGGATCTCGGTGGCGGCAAAGCGGTGATCATCGGCGATCCGGCCACTCACAAGAGCGAGGACCTGCTCGCCGCCTACGGGCGGTTCGTCGAAACCCTCGGTGGGCGCTACATCACCGCCGGTGACGTGGGCACGAACACCGACGATCTGGATGTCATCGGTCGGCACACGCGCCACGTCACCGGCCGCAGTGTCGGCGCGGGCGGCAGCGGCGACAGTGCCCGGCTGACCGCGCTCGGCGTCTTCCACTCGATGCGGGCCGGAGCCGAGTTCGTGTGGGGCGCACCGACACTGGCCGGGCGCACGGTCGGCGTCGAGGGTGTCGGCAAGGTGGGGCGCGAACTCACCGCCCTGCTGCTCGCCGACGGCGCCGAGGTCTGCGTGACCGATGTGAACGAGGCGGCGCTGCGGCGCGTCACCGACGAACTGCCCGCCGTCCGGCTGCTGTCGACAGTGTCCACCGCGCCGGTCGACGTGTACGCCCCCTGCGCGATGGGCGCCACCCTCACCGCGGCGAGCGCCGCGACGATCGAGGCGAAGCTCATCTGCGGTGCGGCGAACAACCAACTCGCGACACCCGAGGTCGAGCAGGCGCTCACCGACCGCGGCATCACCTGGGTGCCCGATTTCGTGGCCAATGCCGGTGGCCTCATCCAGGTGGCCGGTGAACTGCGCGCCGCCACGCCGGCCGAGGTCGAAGCCGAGGTCGCCGACATCTACCCGCGCTGCCGCGAGATCATCGCCGCCGCCATCACCGAGGGGATCGGGACCGGCGCCGCCGCCAACCGGTTCGCCGAGCGCCGTCTCGATGCCATTCCGAGGTCGCTGCGATGATGAACAAGAGCAGCCTGTTCCGGACCAAGTCGGTCGAACAGTCGATCCGGGACACCGACGATCCGGATGCCAAGCTCCGCAAGGATCTGACGGCGAAGGACCTGACGATCTTCGGTGTGGCGGTCGTGATCGGCGCAGGCATCTTCACCCTCACCGCGCGCACCGCGGGCACGGTGGCGGGACCGGCGGTGTCGCTGGCCTTCGTCTTCGCCGCGATCGCGTGCGGGCTCACCGCCCTGTGCTACGCGGAGTTCGCCTCGACCGTGCCGGTGGCGGGTAGCGCGTACACCTTCGCCTACGCCACCTTCGGCGAGGTGATCGCCTGGATCATCGGCTGGGATCTGATCCTGGAGTTCGCGCTCGCGGTGTCGGTGGTCGCCAAGGGCTGGTCGCAGTACCTCGGCGAAGTGCTCGGATCATCGGCGCCGGTGCTCCACCTCGGCACGGTGAAGTTCGACTGGGGCGCGGTGGTGATCATCGCGGTGGTCGGCGTGCTGCTGGCCACCGGGACCAAGCTGTCGTCGCGGGTGTCGGCCATCGCCGTCGCGATCAAGCTGGGCGTGATCGCGCTGGTGCTGGTCGTCGGCGCGACGTATTTCAAGCCGTCGAACCTGACCCCCTACATCCCGCCGGCGCAACCGTCGGAGAAGGCCGAGGGGATGCACCAGTCGCTGTTCGCCTTCCTCACCGGCTCCGGTGGCACCAGCTACGGCTGGTACGGGCTGCTCGCCGCGGCCAGCCTGGTGTTCTTCGCCTTCATCGGCTTCGACGTGGTCGCCACCACCGCCGAGGAGACGCGCAACCCACAGCGCGACGTCCCGCGCGGCATTCTGGCGTCGCTGGCGATCGTGACGGTGCTCTACATCGCGGTCTCGCTGGTCCTCACCGGCATGGTGTCCTACACCGAACTGGCCGACGGCAACGCCACATTGGCCACCGCCTTCGCCATCCACGGCGCCACCTGGGTGAAGAACATCATCGCCATCGGCGCGCTGGCCGGGCTGTCGACCGTGGTGATGGTGATGTTCCTCGGCCAGACCCGGGTGCTGTTCGCCATGGCCCGCGACGGTCTGCTGCCTCGCGGTCTCGCGCAGACCGGCAAGAAGGGCACACCCGTGCGGCTGACTGTGCTCGTCGGTGTGGTGTGCGCACTGCTGGCCGGTTTCGTCGAGTTCGGCACGCTGGAGGAAATGGTCAATATCGGCACACTGGTCGCGTTCGTCCTGGTGTCGATCGGGGTGCTGGTGCTGCGTCGCACCCGTCCGGATCTGCCGCGCGGGTTCCGCGTTCCGTTCGTCCCGGTGGTTCCCGTTCTCGGCGCTCTGGCCTGCGTGTGGCTGATGGTCAACCTCTCGATCGAGACCTGGCTGCGCTTCGTGATCTGGATGGCACTCGGTGTCATCGTGTACTTCGCCTACGGGCGCAGGCACTCGGTCCTCGGTCGCAGGCGACCCGATTCCGCGGAACCGGAACTGACACCGGTTCGATAGACCCGCTGCACACCCGGGGCCCGGCGATTCGGTGGATCGCCGGGCCTCGGGTGTGCGGTCACAGTGTCAGCTGATCGGCCGCCGACGTGAGCAAGTCGATGAGGTCGCGATCGTGCACGGGCAGGCGGCCGGTCTTGCCGATCGCGGCCAGGGCACCGGTGACCGTGCCGTCGGCGGTGCGGATCGGGACGGCGACGGCGCTGCGGCCGAGGCGGCATTCGTTCACCTCGACGGCCACGGCGTCCGCGGCGACTCGGCGTAGCTCAGCGGCGAGATCGGCGGCGTCGGTGATAGTGAAGGTGGTGATCTTGCGCAGCGTGGCCTCGGCCGCGAAGTCCGGGTACCGCGCCAACAGGATCTTGCCGATGGCCGAGGCGTGCGGGCAGGCGAGCAGCACCTTCTCCCCACTCAGCTCATGGTCGGGGTCCTTGTCGACCATCCTGATCCGGCCGCCGGCGAAGGAGGCGAGATGGATGCCGAAACGCAACTGGGCGCGCACTTCACCGAGGATCCGGTGATTGCCGGAGACAGGCTCGGGAGCGGCGGCTCCGGCGAGCTCACGAGTACGGCGGCCGAGAGCGAAACCGGACAGGTCCTCGATCCGCACCAGGTAGCCGTCGGCGACGAGGAGATTCAGGAGGCGGTACGCGGTGGCGGGGGCGATGCCGGTCTGCGCGGCGATGTCCTTCGCGGTGGCGCCCGAACCCAGCTGCGCTACCGCCTCGAGCAGAGCGAGGGCCTTCTGGACAGCCCTCGGCTCGTGCCCGGTCGGGCCGTCGCGGCGGGTCGTCGTTGTCACTGTTCGCCGCGGTCCGCCCCTACCAGGGCCATCGCGCCGCGGGCGTTGACGGCGAACACCCCGGCGCCGGGCAGCACGTCAGCGGATTCGGGACTGTCGAAAACACCGATGGCCGTGAGACTTTCGGGACAGCTGTCCCGCAGACAGCGGTACCAGGCAGCACCGGCCAGCAGCACCGCGAGCACCGTCGCGGGCGCGACCACCACACCGTCGCTCGCGTCCGACACCGTCAGACAGACCAGCACCGCGGCGAGCACCCCACTGCCGACCCAGCCGGCGACGAGGTCGACGCGGCTGCGCTCGCGGATACGGCCGAGCAACAGCACCGCACCCACCGCGACCAGGATGTAGGACACCGCGAGCGCCGTGCGCATGACGGTCTTGGCCGCGGCGGGCACACCGTCGAGCGCGACGAAACCCGAACCGGCCGTCGCGACGATGCCGATGATCAGCACCAACGCCACGTGCGGGGTCCGCAACCGCGGACCGACCCGGCTCAGCAGGCGCGGCAGCACACCCTCCACACTCATCGAATACAGCAGTCGCGACGCGGCGTTCGACGAAGCCATCGACGACCCGAGCCACGAGCAGGTCAGCCCCGCGTCGAGCAGGATCACCACGAGCAGACTCGACCCACTCGCCGTCCCGTGCAGATACGCGTTCACCACCGTTCCCGCATGCCCGGACCAGGCCGCCCACGACGCGAAGATGAACAGCGCCCCGCACAGCACCGGGGTGAGCAGCACCGTACGGGTCACGGTGACCAGCGGACGCCGCGTCTCCGGTGCGAAGAACGTGGCGCTCTCGAAGCCCGCGAGCGCGAACAGCGCCGACATCGCGATGGCCAGCACCGCGGGAACATTCGGCGCGGCCGGGGTGATCGCGACAGCAGGCCCCGACACCAGCATGAGGCCGATGATGAAGGCCAGCGAACACGCCTCGACCGCCAGAATCGCGATCGCGGCGAACCGCACACCACGCACCAGCACCGCGCCGATCAGCACCGCGATGCCGAGATAGACGGCCCCGATCTGCCAGCCGCGCAACGTGATTCCCAGCTGCGCTGCCAAGGCGAGAGCGGTCTGCGACCCGTGATACATCGTCAGCGACGCACTGCCCAGGTACTTCACGAGCATTCCGACGCCACAGGTCAGCGCCGCACGCGGTCCGGCGCCGTGGCTGACGAAGGTGTAGAGCCCACCCGCCGCGGACAGCCGCCGGGTGAACTGTGCGACGCAGTACGCGATCAGCGTGATGACCAGCGTCGCGATGACGATCGTCACCAGGCCGGGCAGCAGGGCGTCGTGGGTGAGCATCGTGACCGGCAACAGCACCATCGACGCGGCGGGCGCGGTGGTCGCGATCGACTGGCCGAGCAACGCCACACCCGGCAGTTGTCTGCGCCCCAGCGCACGCAACGGCGACACCGCGGGGCGCTCGGGTTCCCCGGCCGCGAACGAGCGCGCGACCGCGTCGGCCAGTGCCGTCACCACACACCTCCCAGCGTTGTCGGTGCGGGCGAGGATATCCAGACCTGGTTTCGGCGGTATTGCGGGCGCGAGTCGGGGCGATGGTCACCGAGCGAGAAAGCGACCGCGGCGGATCTCACTCGCCGATCGGTGAACGTTTTCCGCGGCGTAGCGGCACCGACCCACCGTCGACGGACGCTGTCGCAGAACGGATATCGCGGCGGACGGAGCTACCCATGGCAGTCACCAGAAGATCATTCATGCAGAGTCTCGGCATCACCGGTGGTGCCGGCCTCGCCTACGGCGCGATGTCGACCCTCGGCCTCGCGCCCGCCACGGCGCAGGTGTCGTTCCGCTCGCCCGCCATGGGCGACCTCATCGGCAAGGGCGACGGGGGCGCGAAGGTTGCGATCCTCGGCGGCGGCCCCGCGGGGTTGTGCGCGGCCTACGAGCTGGGCAAGGCCGGATACGACGTGACCGTGCTCGAAGCCAGGAAGCGAGCGGGCGGACGGGTGTGGTCGGTGCGCAACGGCACCACCGAAACCGATCTCAACGGCGAAACCCAGAGCTGCACCTTCGCCGAAGGGCACTACTTCAATCTGGGCGCCACGCGAATCCCGCAGGGCCACATCACCCTCGACTACTGTCGCGAACTCGGTGTCGAGATCCAGCCGTTCGGCAATCAGAACGCGTCCACCTTGGTCAACTATCAGAGCGGCACCTCGATCTCCGGGCAGTCGGTGCAGTACCGCGCCGCCAAGGCCGACATGTACGGCTACATGTCCGAGCTGTTGCAGAAGGCCGCGACGCGGGGCGCACTCGACGACGTGCTCTCCGGCGCCGACAAGGAAGCGCTGTCGTCGTTCCTGCGCGATTTCGGCGACCTCTCCAGTGACGGCCGCTATCTCGGCTCGACGCGGCGCGGCTACACCTCCGAACCCGGGGCGGGTCTGAACTTCGGCGAACAGCCGAAACCGTTCCCGATGTCCGACACGATCCGCAGCGGTCTCGGCCGCAATTTCAGCTTCGAATTCGGCTACGACCAGGCCATGATGATGATGACCCCGGTCGGTGGCATGGACCGCATCTACGCCGCCTTCCAGCGCGAGATCGGCACGCAGCGAATCCATTTCGGTGCCGAGGTGTCGGCGATGAAGAACACCCCCGAGGGTGTGCGGATCGAGTACACCCAGGACGGCGCGCGCAAGTCCCTCGATGCCGACTACTGCATCTGCACGCTGCCGCCCCATCTCGTCGGTCGCCTGGCCAACAACCTGCCCGCCGATGTGCTCACCGCGCTGAAAGCCGCGATCCCGGTGTCCTCCGGCAAGCTCGGCATCGAATACTCGCGCCGCTGGTGGGAGCTCGACGACCGGATCTACGGCGGCGCGAGCAATACCGACAAGGACATCGCGCAGATCATGTTCCCCTACGACCACTACAACGGCGACCGTGGCGTGGTGGTCGGCTACTACAACACCGGCAAACGTCATCAGGCCTTCGAATCACTCACCCACCGGCAACGTCTGACGAAGGCCGTCGACGAGGGCGCAGCGATCCACGGCGACAAGTACCGCGCAGACATCGCCTCGTCGTTCTCCGGCAGCTGGCGGCGAACCAAGTATTCCGAGGGTGCGTGGGTCGGCTGGTCGGGCAGCAATTCCCACGGCGGTGAGGCCACCCCCGAATACACCAAACTCCTTGCCCCCGTGGAGCACATCTACTTCGCCGGTGACCACCTGTCCAACGCGATCGCCTGGCAGCACGGCGCCTTCACCTCCGCCCGCGACGTGGTGACCGCCCTGCACGCCCGCGTTGCCGCCTGAATCTCTCACCCCGACAAGGAGTATCGACCATGAAGACGACGATCACGCTGGCCGTGACGGCCCTCGCGGCGCTGACCCTCACCTCCTGCTCGGCCGACCCGGCCGAGTCGCAGCCGTCCACTGCGCCGAGTACCTCGGTTCTCGAAGCGGGACAGGCGAATCCGATGATCGCCCAAGGCGTGACGATCGCCGCCGACGCTACCGTCTACAAGACCAGCGGCCTCGGCCCCACCGCCACCAACAAGGCCGCGCCCACCGGCAGCCCCGAATCCTTCATAGACACCCAGCAGTTCGCGGACGCGAAGCTGCCCGCCGGTGTCACCGTCACCGAAGCGCAGGGCATGTCGGTGCTGGCCAGAATCCGGGAGAACCTCGAAGCCCAGGGCCTGACCCTGGACGACGTGATCACCATGCGGGTGTTCCTCGACAACGCGCCCGGCACCGACCGTGCCGACTACGCCGGCTGGAACCGCGCCTACCGGCAGTTCTTCGCCAATACGAACCTCACCACCGGCGACACCGAGCTGGTCCCCCTCGGCACCGCTGCCCCGGCCGCACCGCTGGTCCGCAACGCGGCACGACCGAGCCGCTTCGCCCTGGAAGTGGCGAGCCTGCCGGTGGCGGGATGGTTGGTCGAGGTCGAAGTCGACGCCGTGTACCCGGCGGGTAAGTGAGTCGGCTCGCTGACGAATGCCCTGGTCAGCGTCGCGTCCAGCTGGTGCGATAGCTCACGTTCCGGCAGCCTGTGGCACTGAGTGCCAGCCCGGGTGAAATAATCTCCGGGACAGCCAGGGCAATGCGATGTTGGGAGTTCTCCAGTGGAGTTGATCGGTGTAATCGGTGGCGGCACGATGGGCGCGGGGATCGCGGAGGTGTGCGCCAAGGCGGGCAGCTCGGTGCTCGTGCTCGAGACGAAGCCGGAGTTCGCCGAGGCGGCCAAGAACCGAATCGCCACCTCGATCGCCCGTGGTGTGACCAAGGGCAAGATCACCCAGGACGAGGCCGACGCGGTGCTCGCGCGGGTGCGCGTCACCCTGGACATGGACGAGTTCGCCGATCGTGACCTGGTGATCGAGGCCGCGCCGGAGATCGAGGCGCTCAAGTACGAGATCTTCGGCAAGCTGGACAAGATCGTGAAGCCCGAGGGCATCCTCGCCACCAACACCTCCTCGATCCCCGTGATCAAGGTGGCCGGGGCGACCGAGCGGCCCGAGCGGGTCGTGGGCGTGCACTTCTTCAACCCGGTGCCGGTGATGCCGCTGGTCGAGATCATCTCGACCCTGGTGACCGCGCCGGAAGCGGCCGTGGCCGTCACCGACTACGTGAAGAACACCCTGGGCAAGATGGCCGTGCAGGCCGGTGACCGCTCCGGGTTCATCGTCAACGCGCTGCTCATCCCCTACCTGTGTTCGGCGATCCGGATGCTCGAGTCGGGCTACGCCACCGCCGAGGACATCGACGCGGCGATGAAGGGCGGCTGCGGCTACCCGATGGGCCCGCTGACGCTGCTCGACACCGTCGGCCTCGACATCGCCCTCGCGGCGTCGGAGTCGCTCTACGCGGAGTTCGCCGAGCCGCATCTCGCCCCGCCCGCGCTGCTGCGCCGGATGGTGGACGCGGGCCGACTGGGCCGCAAGACCGGTCGCGGGTTCTACGACTACGCGAAGTAATGCTGATTCCCGCAGGAGCCCGGTGCTCCTGCGGGAACCTCGGCGAGCTCCCGCTCACGCGTGCGTGAGATGGTCCGCTCCGGGCGCCGGGAAGAAGCCGATGTCGATGTAGTGGTCGAAGTAGCGGGCGATGACCGCGGCGTCGACCGCGGGGAACTCGATCGGCAGGCCGCGGAAGGGTTCGGCGGGGGCCGATTCCACGCGGGTGAGCACCGCCGCCGGATTCGCCTTGGCGAGGGCGGCCGCGTAGTTGCCGCTCAGTGCCGAAGCCCGCGCCAGGATGGGGTCCGCGTCCTGGCGTTCGGCCGCGGTGGAGAGCTGGAGGCCGAATTCCATCGGGTCGATGAAGTCGAAACGGTAACCGCGACTGCGGATCTCCTCGTAGACGACTTGCAGCGGCACCTGCGCACCGGAGGCCCGGAAGATGTTGCCGATGGCCGCCGCCTGGCGAGATCGGCTGACGATCCCCGCCGCGACATGGTCGACCGGGGCCATCTCGATGGCGATCGCCCGCACATCGACAGCCACCCCGAGCACCAGCATGGACCGCAACATCGTCCACCAGGCGTCCTCGGCGGGGGCGACGCCCGTGCGGGAGTCGCCGGTGATCAAGCCGGGGCGGTAGACGGCGATGGGAACGCCACGCTCGATCGCGGCGTGCACGAGCTGCTCGGCGACCCACTTGGTCATCGCGTAGCCGGGCAGACCCGCGGGCACCCCGTTGTCCTGCGGGACCCCCGCCAGCACCGACAGGGTCGACACATAGTGGATCGGCTTGACCCTGGTGGTGGTGGCCAGGCGCAACACCTCGGTGGTGCCGCAGACATTGGCCGCTCGCATCCGTGCGTACGGCTCGAGGTGGTTCACCAGCGCGCCGTTGTGATAGATCGCGTCGGCCCTGGCGGCGAGTTCGGCGAAGCGCAGTGGGTCCATGCCGAGGTTCGGCTGCGCGAGATCGCCGGGGACGCCGACGATTCGGTCGCGATAGGGCCGCAGATCGATGCGGTACTTCGCGGCGGTGGAGACCACGCGATCCACCGCGCCCGCGTCATCGGTGGCGCGGACCAGGCAGTGAACGGTCGCCGACGTCTGTTCGAGGAGTTCGCGCAGCAGGAAGCTGCCGAGGAACCCGGTGGCGCCGGTGAGCAGCAGCGTGGCCGGTGCGCCGGTGCGCTGGGGCGCGCAGCCGGTGAGGTCGATCGACGGGTCGAGGATCGCGTCCACGGCCGGATCAGGACCGGCGGCCGAGGCCGACGACTCGTCGCGCAAAGCCAGCGCCAGGTCGCTGACCAGCGGATAGCTGAACAGCAGGCGCAGCGGCACCTCGATGCCCAGTTGCTCGGCGAGGGTGGCGCGCACCCGGATCGCCGCGAGCGAGGTGCCACCGAGGACGAAGAAGTCGTCGTCACGGCCGACTCGTTCGAGGTCGAGTACTCCGGCGATCGCCGAGGCGACGATCTGCTCGTCGGCGGTGGCCGGTGCCTGGTATTCGCGGATCTCCACGGCGGGCGCCGGCAGCGCCTTGCGGTCGAGCTTGCCGGTGGCACCGAGCGGGAACTCGTCGAGCACCACCAGACGGTGCGGAATCATGTACGGGGGCAACAGGGTTCGAATGGTCGCCAGCACCTCGACGGTGTCGACCGACGCGTCGAGGGGTGTCACGTAGCCGACCAGCTGTTCGTGATGCACCGCGACCGCCGCGCCCGCGACCGCCGGATGCGTGCGCAGCGCCGCCTCGATCTCGCCGGGTTCGATGCGCAGGCCGTGCAGTTTGAGCTGAACGTCGGTGCGGCCCAGGTAGGTCAGGTCACCGGACGGGAGTCTGCGCACCAGATCGCCGGTGCGGTACATGCGCTCACCGACGGGACCGTACGGGTCGGCGACGAATCGCTCCATCGTCTTGTCGGGGCTGCCGAGGTAGCCGCGAGCCAGTTGCGCGCCGGCCAGGTACAGCTCGCCGGGCGTGCCGACCGGCACCGGCCGCAGCCGCGCGTCGAGCACGTAGGCACGAGAATTCCAGTGCGGCAAGCCGATCGGAACGATGCCGTCGCCCACCTCGGTCACATCGGCGCCGGTGATCGACACGGTGGCCTCGGTGGGGCCGTACAGATTGTGCAGACGACCCGCGGTGACGGTGGTGAAGCGTTCGATGGTGGCGTTCGGCAGCGCCTCACCGCCGACCCACACCGCGCGCAGCGAACGCAGGGCGCCGGTGGGCGCGGAATCCAGCAGCATCTGCAGGACCGAGGGCACGATCGTCGTGCCGGTAACACGATGACGGGCAACGAGTTCGGCGAGGTAAGCGGGATCGGTGAGCCCCTGCGTGGCGGCCACGATCATGTGCGCACCGGCGCGCAACGGGGAAGCGAAACCGATCATCGAGGCATCGAAGGTGAACGGAATCGACTGCAGGACAGTGTCGGACTCCCCCACCCCGTACTCGCCGACCATGAACGCGGCCTGGTTGACGATCGCCGCGTGCGGCACGCCGACGCCCTTCGGCTTACCCGTCGAACCGGACGTGAAGATCACATATGCCAGGTCGAGGGTGTGCAGGGGGCGCAGCCGGTCGGCGTCGGTCAGCCAGGCGTCCGAGAAGTGCGACAGCGCGACCCGGTCCACCTCGACGACCGGCAGTCCGTCGGCCGTGATCGCGTCGCCGGTGGTGGTCAGCAGGCAGACCGGCTGTGCGGCGGCGAGGATGTCGGCGCGGCGTTCGGCGGGCGAATCGGGATCGAGCGGCACGTAGGCGCCACCGGCCGCGAACACGGCGTACATGGCGACGACGAGATCGATCGACGGCCGAATCGCCACGCCCACCGTGCTTCCGGGGCCGACGCCGTCGGCGACCAGCAGCCGGGCCAGCCGGTTGACGCGCCCGGCCAGCTCGCCGTAGGTCACCGTGACCTCGTCGAAAGTGACCGCGGGTGCGTCCGGACGATGCTGGGCGCGGGCCTGGAACTCGTCGAGCAACGTCGCGTCGGAGACGAGCCGGAGCTCGCCGGAGGGCTCGGTCAGCTCGGCTTCCGTCAGCACCGGCAGGTCGCCGACGGGCCGGTGCGGCGCGGCGACGGCCGCGGCCAGGAGCCCGGCCAGCCGGGCACCGAGCGTCGCCATGGTCGAGGCGTCGAACAGGTCGGTGGCGTAGCGCCACGAGCAGCGCAGACCGGCGGGTCCGTCATTGTCCTCGAGCGGAACAACGGTGAGCTGGAGATCTACCGGTGCCGCTTCCTCGCCCAGATCCACCGCCGACACCGTCAGCTCGGGCAGTTCGAGGCGCGTGGCGCCGAAGTTCTGGAACGACAGCGCCACCTGATACAGCGGGTGGTGTGCTTGGGTGCGCGGCGGATCCAGTTCGGCGACAAGGCGTTCGAAGGGCACATCGGCGTGGGCGAAGGCGGCCAGATCGATATCGCGAACCCGATCGAGCAGGGCCGCGAAGGATTCGGCGGCGTCGACGCGGGTGCGCAACACGATGGTGTTGACGAACATGCCGACGAGATCGTCGAGCTCGGGTTCGCCACGGCCCGCGACCGGCGCGCCGACGGTGACATCCTCGGTACCGGCGACCCGCGCCAGCAGCACCGACAGCGCGGCGCGCACGACCATGAACAGCGAGGCATTGTGTTCGCGCGCCAGGGTTTCCAGCGCGGCATGCACCTCGGCGGGCACCGCGAAGTCCTCTGCGGCACCGCGAGTTCCCGCCACCGGCGGACGCGGCCGGTCGGTGGGCAGCTCGAGCAGGGCCGGGGCACCGGCGAGCGCGGTGCGCCAGAACCCGAGCTGTTCGGCCAGCAGCGAGCCGGCATCGTCTGCCGCGCCGAGCATTTCCTGCTGCCAGAGCGTGTAGTCCGCGTACTGCACGGGCAACGGCGCCCAGCCGGGCGCCGCACCGGCGGCACGAGCGGCATAGGCGGTCATCAGGTCGCGCGTCAGCGGGCCGAGCGAGAAGCCGTCGGTGGCGATGTGGTGCACGACCACCGCCAGCACATGGTCGGTCGCGGAGAGCCGGAACACGGCCGCGCGCACGGGAACTCGACGGCACACGTCGAATCCGCCGAATGTCAGCCTGGCCAGTGCGCCCGGCAGATCGGCTTCCGCGATCGGGTCGACCACCACGTCGAGGCCGGCCTGCGCCACGGGCAGCACCTGCTGGAAACCCGCGCCCTCGTGCTCGGGGTACACCGTGCGCAGCACCTCGTGGCGCTCGAGCACGTCGTCGAGTGCGGTGGTGAGCGCGACGGTGTCGAGCGGGCCGGACAGCCGCAGCGCGACCGGGATGTTGTAGGCACTGGAGTCGGGATCCAGCCGCGCCATGAACCACATGCGCTGCTGGGCGAGCGACAGCGGGACGTGCGCACCACGTTCGCGCCGGGTCAGCGGTACCCGCGCCGACGCGGCACCGACCAGCGCGTCGAGGGCACCGGCCAGCTCGGCCACCGTGCCGTGCTCGAACACGGTGCGGGCCGGTACCCGCACCCCGACCGCGGCACCGAGCCGACCGGCCAACTGGGTGGCGAGCAGCGAATTGCCGCCGAGAGCGAAGAAGTCGTCGCCGCGCCCGATCGGGTCGGCGCCGAGCAGTTCGGCGAAGACCGCGGCCACGGTGCGCTCGGTGTCACCGCGCGGCTCCTCGAACTCGCGGGCGGCGAGTTCCGGCGCGGGCAGTGCCCGGTGATCGAGCTTGCCGACCGGCGTCAACGGCACCTCGTCGAGCACCACGATCGCGGCGGGCACCGCGTGCTGGGGCAGGCGCCGCTCGGCCAGCCGGATAAGTGCCGTCGTGTCGATCGTGGCATCCGCGGCCGCGACGAGGTAGGAGACGAGCGCGCTCTCCCCGCTGGGCAGCGTCCGGATCAGCGTGGCGGCGAAGCGCACCGTGTCGTCGGCGGCGAACAGCGCGTCGATCTCGCCGAGTTCGATGCGGAAGCCACGCAGCTTCACCTGCGCGTCGGTGCGCCCGAGGAATTTCAGGCCGACCCCGCCGGGCACGGGAACCCACTGCACCAGATCACCGGTGCGGTAGAGCCTGCCGCGACCGAGCGGGTCGGCGACGAATCTGCTCGCGGTGAGCCCGGCGCGATCGTGGTAACCGCGGGCCAGACCTTCCCCCGTCAGGTAGAGCTCGCCGGGCACCCGATCCGGAACCGGGCGCAGGCGGGCGTCGAGGACCAGTGCCGTCATCCCAGGGATCGTGTCGCCCATGGTGATCACGTCGTCGGCGGTCAGCCGATCGCTCATCGCGCAGACGATGGTGGTCTCGGTCGGGCCGTACACATTGAAGAACGCGCGGCCGGGCGCCCACCGCGCGATCAACTCGGGAGGATATGCCTCACCGCCGACGGCGAGCGCGGCCAGTTCCGGCAGCGCCGCCGGGTCGAGCCCGGCCAGGGCGGCGGGTGTGATGAAGGCGTGGGTCACCCGTTCGGCGCGCAGCAGTTCGGTCAGTTCGTCGCCACCGTAGACATCGGGCGGCGCGATGACCATCGTCGCGCTCGCGCCGATCGCCAGCAGCATCTCCAGCATGCTGGCGTCGAAGCTGGGCGAGGCGAAGTGCAGCGTGCGCGAGGCGGGGGTGATGCCGAAGCGGCGGACCTGTTCGGCGCACAGCCCGGCCAGACCGGTGTGGGTGACCGCGACCCCCTTGGGGACGCCGGTCGAGCCGGAGGTGTAGATGATGTAGGCGAGGTCGTCCGGGGAAAGCCTGCGGACGCGTTCGCCCGCGCTCACGGGTTCGTCCGACATCGCGGCGCATTCGACGCCGAACTCGTCGGAATCGAGGGCGAGCCACTGGATCCCGGCGTCGAGCCGGGCCGCGTCCGCCGCCGTGGCCAGCCCGAACGCGGCACCGGAGTCGGCGAGCATATGGGCCACCCGTTCGGCCGGGTAGCGGGGATCGACGGGCACGAAGGTGGCGCCGGACTTGGCGGCCGCCCAGACCGCGACCACGGACTCGATCGAGCGGGTCAGCGCGAGGACGAACCGATCACCGGGGCCGAGGCCGCGGGCGATCAGCACCCTGGCCAGACGCGACGACCACTGGTCCAGTTCGGTGTAGGTGAGGGTCTGCCCGGCAAATCGCAACGCGGGCGCCTCGGGGGCACGCTCGACGGCGGCCAGCAGGAGGCGCGGCAACGTGGACGTCACGGGCGCGCGGCGGATTCGGCGCGCGGCGCGACGGCGTACGCCAGAAGCTTGCTCAGTCACCGGAAAGGCTTCCCTTCACCATGGATCACCCTTGCGATCGCACATCTCGACCATCGCCTGGACTCTCGGCTACACGGGGTATCGGAAAAATCCTGCGTGACGGTACCGCAAATATCTCATCAATTTCGGCGCAGTGGCAATTTGATCGTTTCAACGTACACACCGATGGGTATAGCCGACTGGCCAGTTTGTTACACAGCTCATACGCAGGTCATACGCAGGACGAAACATCTCCGAGCGGACACGAGCTTTTCACATTCCCACTATTTGTCGGCCCGTCGCCGACCTGCACGTCCGTGACGATTCCTCCGACACAGACGACAAAACCGGAGACCGCGAACGCGGTCTCCGGCAGTCGATGATTCCGGCCGAGAATGGTTACCAGGCAGTAGCCCTAGCCGGTCGGCGAACCTCCCCCTGCTCCCCCATCGAGGGGTCCTGCACGCGGGTATTGCCCGCTTCGATCCACTGGGTGTCGGCCACCCCGTGGCGGGAACGGTCGGTGCCCCGCACCGCCGCCTCGCAGCGCCGGGCCAGATCCCGGCGATCCAGTCCGGGGTGTTCGAGCGGCTCGAGCACGATCTCGGCGATCATGCCCTTGCTGCGCAGCACTCTCTTCGCGGAATCGGCGAAGGTGTCGGTACCGACGAAACCGGGTACGGTGCACGGCATTCCGTCACTGTCCAGGTACCGCAGCCGCACCGGCTGGACCGGGGTGGTGGTGTCGACGGCGGCCTGGAACATGGCGGGCCGCATCGAACCGTAGGCCCGGCCGCACCAAGTGGTGCCCTCGGGGAAGACGACGATCCGGTTACCGGCGGACAGCCGGTCGGCCACCTGCCCGACCACGCCGGGCAGTTCACGCAGTCGCGCCCGCTCGATCGGGATGACGCGAGTGAGCTTGGCGAGTTTGCCCAGCAGCGGCCACTCGACCATGTCGGCACGGGCCACGAAGCTGACCGGCTGCACCGCAGCCAGCGCCACCACATCCGCCCAGCCGATGTGCCCGGCCACGATCATCACCGCGGTGCCGGTGTCGGCGAAACCCTCCGCCGAGGACTGCTCGGGAATCCGATTGTCGATGATGCGTAATCGCATCCCGAGGCAACTCAGTGCCGCCCTGGCGTAACGGCGCTGCAACTGCTCGCGCCGCGACTTCGGGGTGGCCACGGTCAGTACCGGGAAGCTGAGCACCAGCCCGGCCATTCCGGCTAGCCGGGCAAACATCCTGGCGGTGCCGACCTCGTCGATCGGCTCGATGCAGCCGGACCCACAGGGGCTCGACGGCATCCACGAATGAGAGTGCGTTGCGAGCGGCGCGTCGAACACCATGGGTTTACTTCCCGTCGAAATTGGCGGCCGCGCTCTGCAGCCGCTCCAGGTACCGGGTGTTGATGGTTTCCATGCCGAGCAGCGCGACGAAGTCGGCGACGGCGAAATCGGGATCGTGGGCCGGTTCGCCGCAGATCTCGGCGCCGAGGCGCAGGTAACCGCGCAGCAGCGGCGGCATCTTGGGGCGGCTCGGCGGGGTCATCTGATCGAGGGAGAGTCCGTCGACGACGACCGGGTTGTACGGGTGCACCCGGCGCTCGGGGTCGCACGCGTGGCGGCCGAGCAGCTGGTCGCGCACGCCGCGCACGTTCACCCCGGCCGGATCGGTCGGGGAATCGCGCATCGGCACCGACACACAGCCCATCACCCAGTCGTATCCGGTGAGCTGGATGTAGTGCAGGATGCCCGCCCACATGAGGGTGAGCACCGAGCCGTTGCGGTGATCGGGCACCACGCAGGCCCGGCCCATCTCGACGATCCGGTGACCGGTGGGATCGAGCTGGGTCAGATCGAACTCGGTGGCGGTGTAGTAGCCGCCCGCCGCGTCGACCTTGTCCGGCGGCAGCATGCGGTAGCAGCCGACGAACTGTTCGGAGAACTCGTCCCGAACCAGCAGGTGGTCGCAGTGCTCGTCGAACTTGTCGGCGTCGAGGCCGGTGGCGTTCTCGGGCATCTGGAAACCGGGTTCGGAGGCGAACACCTGATAGCGCAGTCGCTGTGCGGCTTCCCGGTGCTCGGCATCAGACGCGACGACCAAGGAGTACCGAGATTTCCCCACCCCGGAGTCCGGCGCCGGGGCGGTCAACACGGACGAAATTGTCATACTGCTGATGAAGCCAGTCCGAGCTGGCATCGGAGCGACGCTCCAGTGTCGTGCCGATGCCCGTTCGGTGAACGAGATGGGCGTCACACCGGGCGTTTACCGACCCGCTGCCCATCGTTCGCCCACCTGCGGGTTTCTAGCCGAACACGACCGATTTCGGCGCTGGACCCGCTTCGCGATCGGGTATTTCGAGCATTGCGAAAACGACAACGGCCCGCCGATTCTCGGCGGGCCGTCGCAGGGTGGGTCAGGCGTTCACCCGCTCCTTGGTGGTCGCCGCGACGGTGTCGTCGGCGCGATCGGCGTCCGCCGACTCGGCCTTCGCCGGTTCAGCCTTCGCCGGCTCGACCTTCGCCCGCTCGGCCTCAGCGCGCTCGGCCTCGTCGAAGCCGGGGCGCGCCGTCCCGATGAACGCGACCAGCCACCCCGCCACCGCGGCGAAGCGGTTGCGGAAGCCGACCAGGTACATCAGGTGCACGGCCAACCACATCGCCCAGGCGATGGTGCCCTTGAACGTCACCCGCTCGTTGAGCTTCACCACCGCGCTGAAGCGGCTGATCACGGCCATGCTGCCCTTGTCCCAGTAGACGAACGGCGTGCCCGCGGCCTTCTTGCGCCGGATGATGTCGGCGGCGTGGCGACCCTCCTGCATGGCGACCGGCGACTGGCCGGGGTAGCCGTTGAGCGAGGTCATGTCGCCGATGGCGTAGATGTCGGCGTGGCCGCCGACGGTCAGGTCGGGGTTGATCAGGATGCGGCCCGCACGGTCGGTCTCGGCGCCGGTGGCCTCGGCGAGCAAGGTCGCGAAGCCGCCGACCTGCACGCCCGCCGACCACACCACCGTCTCGGCGGCGATCCGGCGCTCCATGCCCTCTTTATCCTTGACCGTCACCTTGCCCTCGTCGATGTCGGTGACGAAGGTGCCCAGCAGCACCTCGACGCCGCTGTCGGTGAGCGAGCGTTTCGCGTATTCCGAGAGCCCGCCGCCGAAGGGCGGCAGCACCTCGCCCGCACCCTCGACCAGGGTCACCGAAACCTGCTGGTGGAAGTGCCGCTTCGCAAGTTCCTTGATCTGGCCGGCCACCTCGACACCGGTCGCGCCCGCGCCGACCACCACGAAGCTGAGCAGGCGATGCCTGGTCACCTCGTCGGCGCCCTCGGCCAGGGCGAACACGTGGGCGATCTGCCGGCGCAGACGCTGGGCGTCGTCGATGGTCTTGAGTGAATAGGTCTTCTCGGCGAAGTCGTCGCGGCCGAAGTAGCTCTGGCTGGCGCCGGTGGCGGCGATCAGCGAGGCGTAGGCGATCTGGCGGGGACCGTCGGCGGTCTCGTAGGTGAGGACCGCGTTCTCGGCGTCGATGCCGGTGACCTTGCCGAGGCGGACGTCGATCTCGGGGTGGCGGCGCAGTACGTTCTTGATCGGCGGCGCGATCTCCTCGGGCGCGAGCACGCCGGTCGCCACCTGATACAGCAGCGGCTGGAACAGGTGTTCGGGCGTGCTCGAGATCAGCACGACACCGACTCGTGACTTGGCCAGTTGCTTGGCTGCGGCCAGGCCTCCGAAGCCCGAGCCGACGATGACGACATCTGTGTGTTCCATGATCACTCGCTCCAAGATCGCGTTCCAGATCGGTAATAAGTCCTTTCCTATGAGTAAACGCGATGCGGAACGAAGATGTTTCCACTGCCTGGGCGCATAATAGAGATGACTCTTATCTGTATGACTAATCAATGGGAGGTACCTGGTGGAACTTCGACAGTTGGCCTACTTCGTGGCCGTCTGCGAGGAGCTCAGTTTCAGCCGCGCGGCCAACCGCTGCTTCATCTCCCAATCCGCGATCAGCCATCAGATCGCGAGACTGGAACGTGACCTCGGCGCGCAACTGTTCGAGCGCACCACCCGCGCCGTCGTCCCGACCGACGCGACCTCGCGCCTGCTGCCACTGGCCAAGCAGATGCTGAGCCTGGAATCGGCGATCCGTGCCGCCGTGCGCACCACCGGACCGCGCATTCGCCTGGCCGCGAACATGTCTTTCGCCGCGCCGTCGCTGTCGGCGATCGCCACCGCGCGGGCCGCCCACCCCGACGCCGAGATCGAATACGTGATCAAACCCTTCCGTCAGCGGATCACCGCGGTGGCCGACGGCGACTGCGATCTGGCGCTGATCCGCGGCAGCGTCGAGCAGCCGGGCCTCGCGGTGGAACAGCTGTGGGTCGAAGACCTGGTGATCGCCATCTCGAGCAATCATCCGCTGGCCGAACGCGGCGCGGTCACCCTCGCCGATCTGAGCCCCTACCCCCTGCTGCTCCCGCCCGAGCAGGAGCAGGTGTTGTTGCACACACTGATCCGCTCCGCCTTCGCCGACCTCCCGACCGGACCCACCTTCGGCCCGCCGATTCCGCCCGATCACACCGCCACGATGGAGCTGCTCAACCGCCCCGAGTCCTGGACGATCCTCTACGAGGGCCCCACCAAGGGCCTGCTCACCCTCGACCTCACCGACCACCGCCTGCGCATCCCGGTGTCAGCGGTCCTGCGCGAGGACGCCCGCGAGAACCCGATCGTGCAGACCCTGCTGGACGCGCTGCACCGGCCGTGAGTCGTGGTGGCCCCGGCCGTTCAGGTCGGGTCGCCGGATCGCCACGGGTCGCCTGCCAGCGCCGTCGCGACCGCCACGTGCAGTGGCAGAGTGTCGTCGTCGCCGTCCTCGACCGACCAGACGATCTCCTCGATCGCGCGCAGGAAGGCCCAGGCGCCCGCGCGGTCGATCGGAACATCGAGGTGACGCGCGGTCGTGACGACGACGGCGCGCGCGTGTTCGGGGGTCGGCGTCGTCTGGACCTGGATCATGATCAGGAAGCCCGCGTCGAAGGCGGCTTCGCCGAGGCAGGGTTTCGGATCGATCAGCAGCCACGGTTCACGTTCGGCGGCCACGATATTGCCGAGATGGGTGTCGCGGTTGACGATCAGCAGTTCACCGGCCGGCTCGCTCAACTCGGCACACCTGCTCAATGCCCGTTCTCGCAGCAGCGGTGAGAGGTGTTCGGCCAGTGCAGGTTCCGGATCGGCCAGCCGCGCACGGAGACCGGTCACGATATCGGTGGCCATGGGCAGTTCCGGGAAACCGGCGGGAACCGCGGTCCGGGGACGCCGCAGTCGGCGATACAACCCGCAGGCGAACGCCACCTTGTCGGCGTTCTCCGGTCGCCCCTCCAGGCTCGGGAACCCCGGCTGGGTGAGCAATTCCGTGCCCGGACGGGCCCATTCGAGCAGCATCGCACCGCTGGCCGGGTCGAAATCGAGCAGCCGGACCGCACCGTCGCCGGCATAGCTGTGCAGCGCGGTGGCCTCGGCGACGTTCTCCTCGTCGACCATCGGCACCTTCAACACCACCCATGCCCCGCCCACGCGCCGCGCGGCCGCCACATAGGCGTGCGTTCCGCCACCGAACGGCGCGGAGAACTCGGTCAGCCCCCACCGAGCGGCCAACCCCGCCACCACCTCGGGCAACGCGTCGATCCACCGCGCCCCGGCCGCACCGAACACCGCGCGAACCGTCTCCTCGACCGAAGATGGCAGCACCACACGCCCAGACGACATCAGCCCACCCTACTGATGGCCGCCTGCACCGCGGGTCATCGCCAACGACTCGCGCGCACCGCCTTGCGATAGCGGATCCAGCGCCCGGTCGACGATGATGCCGCGAAACCGACCAGCGCCGCCGCGAGGACGAACACCGCGGCACTGGCGGCGGTGGCGGCGTAGACCTCGCCCACCGCGGACCCGATGACCCCGAACAGCGCGAAGAGCCCGACGAGCACCGCGGTGATGATCGACATGACACGACCGGCGGTGCGCGCGCAGAGCAGTAACACCGCGCCGCTGCCGGTGAACGCGACGACGACGGTGAGAATCGCGATCGCGATGAACGACCCGCTCGGATCCTTGCCCCGGTCGATCTCGTCGAGGGTTTCGGTGATGCCGTAGATCAGGAAGGCCGCGATCGACAGACTGAACAGCAGCGTCACGATGCCGACGAAGAACGCCGCGGCCTTCGACGGCTCCGGGCCGCCGACCGGGGCCTGGTACCACTGATTGCCCGCCACCATCGGGTACATCCGCGGATCACCCACCGGCGCACCGTATTCCGCGCGCCCCCAGCCGGGTTGTGGGTGCCCACCGGCGCCCTGCGCCTGCGGGCTGTGCTGCTGCACCTGTTCACTGTGACCATGCGCCGGGAGGACGGGCTGCTGCGGATGTCCGCCGGAGCCGTGCCACTGCCGGGCGGGATCGGTCCACGGTCGCTGCGCGTGTTCACCGGATCCCGGGACCTGGTGCGCGGGGTCGGTCCACGGCCGGCGCACGGTCGGCGCGGCGACATGCCTGCCCTCGAGCGCATCCCGGATCGCCTCGGTGAATTCCGTTGCGCTGCCGAACCGCTCGTCACGCCGCTTGGCCATCGCACGGGCGATGACGTCGTCGACCGCGGGCGGCAGATCCGTTCGCACCGTGGTGAGTCGCGGCACCGGGTGCGACAGGTGTCCCGCTACCACCTGGCCGGGGTTGGTCGCGGTATAGGGCGGATGCCCGGCGTACATCGCGAACAGGGTGCAGGCCAGCGAGTACTGGTCGCTGCGGTGATCGACGATCTCACCGGAGAGCTGCTCGGGCGAGGCGTAGGCGAGGGTGGCGGTGAAGGTACCCGTCGCCGTGAGCTGAGTGTTGGCGGTGGCCACCCGGGCGATCCCGAAATCGGTGAGTACCGCCCGGATTTCACGACCGTGTTCGGCGTCGGCGATCAGGATGTTGCCCGGCTTCACGTCACGGTGCAGCACTCCGTGTTGGTTGGCGTAGTCCAGTGCCGACGCCGTTTCCCCGATCAGGCGCGCGGTGACCCCCGGCTCGTGCGCACGCGAATCCCACGTGGCGGCATCGGTTCCGCGAATGAACTGCATCGCGATCCACAGATACCCGTCATCGCTGCCACGGTCGTACACCCCGACGATACTCGGATGATCCAGCTGCGCGACAACATCGGCCTCCCGCTCGAACCGCCGCTGCAATTCCTGATCGGCCGAGAACTCCCGATTCAGCAATTTCAGCGCGACACTGCGCGGCAAGCGAGGATGCTCGGCCAGATAAACCGTGCCCATCCCCCCTTGCCCGAGCACCCGCTCCAAGCGATATCCAGCGAAGCCCGCCCCCGATTCCAACACGACTCGCACGCTACCCGCCCTCGGCGAGGTCCACCGAAGTACCTGCGCCACACGCCTTCGCGACAGTGGCCGACTCCGCTCGATGTTGCGAGGTCGACCGCTCAGCGCCCCGTGCCCGGTCGGGGAAACGGCAACGGCCCGCGAAACCGGGCTGCGCTGGCGCAGGAACGGGTTTCGCGGGCCGAGGTCGAACCGACCGGGTGGTGATCAGCCCTTGTGGGACTTCACGGCTTCGGTCAGCTGCGGGGAGACGTTGAACAGGTCGCCCACGATGCCGTAGTCGGCGATCTCGAAGATGGGTGCTTCCTCGTCCTTGTTGACAGCGACGATGGTCTTCGAGGTCTGCATGCCGGCGCGGTGCTGGATGGCGCCGGAGATGCCCAGTGCGATGTAGAGCTGCGGGGAGACCGTCTTACCGGTCTGACCCACCTGGAACTGGCCCGGGTAGTAGCCCGAGTCGACGGCGGCACGCGAGGCGCCGACAGCGGCACCCAGCGAGTCGGCCAGCGCCTCGACGACCGAGAAGTTCTCAGCGGAACCGACACCGCGGCCACCGGAGACCACGATGCTCGCCTCGGCGAGATCGGGGCGGTCGCCACCGACGATCGGGTCACGCGAGATGACCTTCACGACGCCGTCTTCCTGCGCCGGAACCTCGACGACGACCTGCTCGCCCGCGCCGGCCTGCGGAGCGGCCTCGATGGCGCCGGGGCGCACCGAGATCACCGGCACGTCGCCGGTGGCCTTGGCCTCGACGGTGAACGCGCCACCGAAGATGGAGTGCACAGCGGAGCCGTCGGCGTTGACGCCGATGACGTCGACGAGCAGACCGGAGCCGATGCGCGCAGCAAGGCGGCCCGATACCTCCTTGCCCTCGGCGGAGGCGGCGACCAGCACGGCGGCGGGCGCGGCGGAATCGACCAGGCCGGCCAGGACGTCGACCTTCGGGGTGACCAGGAAGCCCTCGATGTCGTCGGACTCGGCGACATAGATCTTCTCGGCGCCACCGGCGGCCAGCGCGGCGGCCAGCTTGTCGGCGGTACCGGCGGGACCGGTCACGACGGCGGCGGGCTCGCCCAGCGCACGGGCGGCGGTGAGCAGTTCGGTGCTGACCTTCTTCACGGCACCGTCGGCGTGCTCGATGAGCACAAGTACTTCAGCCATTAGTTCTTTCTCCTTGGAAGTCTCGGACGGCGCCGGATCAGATGATCTTCTGACCGATGAGGTAGGACGCGATCTGGTTGCCGCCCTCGCCCTCGTCCGCGATCTTCTCGCCCGCGGTGCGAGCCGGCTTCGGGGTGGCACCGGTGACCTGGGTACCCGCGTTGGCGACACCGACGGTCTCCGGGTCGACGCCCAGATCGGCCAGGGTGAAGACCAGAACTTCCTTCTTCTTCGCGGCCATGATGCCCTTGAAGGAGGGGAAGCGAGGCTCGTTGATCTTCTCGGTGACCGAGACGATCGCAGGCAGGGACGCCTCGAGCTTGAAGACACCTTCGTCGGTCTCCCGCTCGCCGGTGATCTTGTCGCCGTCGACGGTGAGCTTGCGCAGGTGCGTCAGCTGCGGGATGCCGATGTACTCCGCGATGATCGCGGGCACGGCACCGGCGCGGCCGTCGGTGGCCTCGTTACCGGCGATGACCAGCTCGACACCCTCGACCTGGCCGAGCGCGGCGGCCAACACGTAGGCGGTCTGCACGGCGTCGGAGCCGTGGATCGCCGGATCGTTGATGTGGATGGCCTTGTCGGCGCCCATGGACAGCGCCTTGCGGATGGCCTCGTTGGCGCGGTCGGGACCGGCGGCCAGCACGGTGACCTCACCGCCCTGGGCCTCCTTGATCAGCAGCGCTTCCTCGACGGCGCGCTCGTTGATCTCGTCGAGCACCGCGTCGGCGGCCTCGCGGTCGAGGGTGTAGTCACCATCGGTCAGCTTGCGCTCGGACCAGGTGTCGGGGACCTGCTTGATGAGTACGACGATGTTCGGCATCGGTCTTCGTCGACCTCCTTCTGGGGACACGTGTGTGGTGGGGCCGCACGAGCTGAGCCGTACGTCCGTGTGAGATATCTAGCTCAGATCGGAACACTACCCTACGCTAAGTTACTCGTGGGTAACCTACCTGCGCAAGAGGTCCCTGACTCCTGCGTGAACCGGCGGTACCAGTAACCTCGGACCAATGAGCGAGGCTGTGATCCCTGCCGCACCCGTGGCCGCCACACATGAACCACTGCCGTTGACCGGCGAGCGGACGGTGCCCGGCATCGCCGAGGAGAACTACTGGTTCCGTCGGCACGAGATCGCCTACGCCCGCCTGCTCGATCGGTGCACCGGCAAGATCGTGCTCGAGGCGGGCTCGGGCGAGGGCTACGGCGCCGACATGATCGCGGGCGTCGCCCAGCGCGTCACCGGTCTGGACTACGACGAGAGCGCCGTCGCGCACGTCCGCGCGCGCTACCCGCGCGTGCAGATGATCCAGGGCAACCTCGCCGCGCTGCCGCTGGACGACGAATCCGTCGACGTCGTGGTGAATTTCCAAGTCATCGAACATCTCTGGGACCAGGGACAGTTCCTGCGCGAGTGCCTGCGCGTGCTGCGCCCCGGCGGCGTGCTGCTGATCAGCACCCCGAATCGCATCACCTTCTCCCCCGGTCGCGACACCCCCCTCAACCCGTTCCACACCCGCGAACTCAACGCCGCCGAGCTGACCGAACTGCTCGTCGAGGCCGGGTTCACCGTCTCCGAGATGCTGGGCGTGCACCACGGCGCGAGCCTGAAAGCGCTGGACGCCAAGCACGGTGGGTCGTTCATCGACGCCCAGATCGAGCGCGCGCTGGCCGGTGAGCCGTGGCCCGCCGACCTCACCGCCGACGTCGCCGCCGTCACCATCGATGATTTCGACCTGCGCGCGGGCGATATCGACGCGAGCCTGGATCTGGTCGCGATCGCCGAAAAGGCACCACGTTGACCGATTCCCGCTCCGCCGTGCCGGGCCAGTTCACGCTGGTCCTGCACTCCCACTTGCCGTGGCTCGCCCATCACGGGCGCTGGCCGGTCGGCGAGGAATGGCTCTACCAGTCCTGGGCCGCGTCCTATCTGCCGCTGGTCAAGGTGCTGAAAAATCTTGCCGCCGAAGGCCGTTCGCATCTACTGAGCCTCGGCATCACACCGGTGCTCGCCGCGCAGCTCGACGATCCACACTGCCTCGCGGGCATGCACCATTGGCTGGGCAACTGGCAGTTGCGCGCCGACGAGGCGTCGATGTCGGGGAATGTGGCGCTGGGCCGTCACGAACATCGGCTCGCCGCGACCGCGCTGGCCGATTTCGAACAGAACTGGCAGCACGGCGGTTCGCCGGTCTGGCGTTCGCTGATCGACGCCGACGCGATCGAACTGCTCGGCGGACCGCTGGCGCACCCGTTCCAGCCGCTGCTCGATCCGCGCCTGCGCCAGTTCCAGCTCACCGAGGGCCTGGCCGACGCGCGCCTGCGCTGGGGCACCACACCGACCGGCATCTGGGCACCCGAATGCGGCTACACGCCCGGCATGGAACGGGGCTACGACGCCGCGGGCATCACCCACTTCATGGTCGACGGCCCTTCGCTGCGCGGCGACACCTCGCTCGGCAGGCCGGTCCGCGATTCCGAGGTCGTGGCCTTCGGGCGCGACCTGGCCGTGAGTTACCGGGTCTGGTCGCCGAAACAGGGCTACCCGGGCCAGAGCGCCTACCGCGATTTCCACCACTACGACCACGCGACCGGGCTCAAACCCTCGCGCGTCACGGGCAAGACCGTCGACGGTCCTGACAAGGCCCCTTACGATCCCGAGCTGGCGGCCGAAGCGGTCACCCGCGACGTCGCCGACTTCGTCGAGACCGTCCGTGCCCGGCTGATCGAGGAGTCCGCGCGGATCGGCAGGCCCGCCCTCGTGGTGGCCGCGTTCGACACCGAGCTGTTCGGGCACTGGTGGCACGAAGGGCCGCAGTGGCTCGAACAAGTGCTGCGCGCCCTGCCCGAAGCGGGGGTGAACGTCGGCACCCTCGCCGATGCCCGCGAGAAGGGCTTCGTCGGCGAACCTGTGCAGCTCAACGACTCCTCGTGGGGTTCGGGCAAGGACTGGCGGGTCTGGGCGGGCGACCAGGTCGCCGACCTCGTCGCGCTCAACGCCGACATCGTTCGCCTGGCCTTGGACACCCTCGACAAGGTGCGCCGCGACGGATCCCTGCGCGACCCGGTCGCCGATCAGTTGCTGCGTGAGGCGATTCTCACGGTGTCCAGCGACTGGGCGTTCATGGTCAGCAAGGACTCCGCCGCCGGGTACGCGCGCGATCGGGCGCACGAACACGCGCACGCCGTCCGGGAGCTCGCCGAGGCGATCGGCGCCGGTCAGTTCGCCAAAGCGACCCGTCTCGCGGCAGGATGGGCGATGGCCGACGGATTCTTCCCTGGTCTGGACGCGCGGCGGTTGCCGACCGTCGTCCCGTCGGCCGCCGCTGAAGGATCCGCATGAAGATTTTGATGGTGTCGTGGGAGTACCCGCCGGTCGTGGTCGGTGGGCTCGGCCGGCATGTGCATCACCTGGCCGTCGAGCTGGCCGCGGCCGGTCACGAGGTCGTGGTGCTGGCCCGCCGCCCGACGGGGACCGACTCGGTCACTCACCCCACCCACTCCTACATCGCCGACGGCGTGCTCGTCGTCGCGGTGGCCGAAGACCCGCCGTGCTTCGACTTCGGCGAGGACATGCTCGCCTGGACACTGGCCATGGGGCACGCGATGGTGCGTGCCGGGGTAGCGCTCGGCAAGCCCGGCGTCGGCGAGGGCTGGACGCCCGATGTGGTGCACGCGCACGACTGGCTCGTCGCGCACCCGTCCATCGCGCTCGCCGAGTACTACGACGTGCCGCTCGTCTCGACGATCCACGCCACCGAGGCCGGGCGCCACAGCGGCTGGGTGTCGGGCCGGGTCAACAAGCAGGTCCACTCGGTGGAGTGGTGGCTGACCAACGAGTCCGATCAGCTCATCACCTGCTCGACCTCCATGCAGGACGAAGTCGACCGGCTCTACGGGCCCGAGCTCGCGCCGATCACGGTGATCCGCAACGGCATCGACGTCGGCTCGTGGACCTTCCGTTCCCGCGCGCCGCGCTCCGGCCCGCCGCGCCTGCTCTACGTCGGCCGCCTCGAGTACGAGAAGGGTGTGCAGGACGCGATCGCCGCTCTCCCCCGCATCCGCCGCGCCCACCCCGGCACCACGCTCACCGTCGCCGGTGTCGGCACCCAGTTCGAGTGGCTGCGTGAACGCGCCCGCGTGCACCGCGTCGCCCGCGCGGTCCACTTCGTCGGCAGCCTCGGCCACGACGAACTCCTCGGCTGGCTGCACGGCGCCGACGCCATCGTCCTGCCGAGCCGCTACGAACCCTTCGGCATCGTCGCCCTCGAGGCCGCCGCCGCGGGTGTCCCCCTGATCGCCTCCACCGCAGGCGGTTTGGGCGAAGCGGTGATCGACGGCGTCACCGGCGCGTCCTTCGCCCCCGCCGACATCGACGGCCTGGTAGACGCCACCCGCGCCGTCCTCGACGACCCGTCCACCGCCCAGGCCCGCGCCCACACCGCCCGCGAACGCCTCACCGCCGACTTCGCCTGGGACGTGGTGGCCGCCGAAACCGCCCAGGTCTACACGGCCGCCAAACGCCGAGTCCGTACCTCCCTCGGCCGCCCGGACATCGTGGAAAGACCCCTACCGGAACGCGATCCGAAGTAACCCCACCCCTTTCCATTCGGGCGATCATTCAAACGTGATCCGTGTAACAGAGTAGGTTTCGCCGCCGACAACCCTCGGCACCGTCATGCCATCGCGGTGTGCGCCAAGGGGGGTCAGCGAGCGGGTCGGCTGCATCAGCCTTGCGACTGAACGCCGACCTTCGAAGGGTGAACCGCCACTGTGTCGTCTCCGCTGCTGTCCAAGGGCCAGAACATTCCGCTTCCCGAGGATGTCGACCGCGTCGACATCGTGATCGGCTGGCCGGAACCCGAGATCGAAGTCGACGCCTCCGCGCTGCTACTCGGCGCCGACCGGCGCGTCGGGTCCGATGCCGACTTCGTCTTCTACAACCAGACCGAATCACCCGACGGCTCAGTATGTTTCCTCGGAACGAGTGCCACCGAGGAAGGAAAGCAAGCCAGGATCTCGATCGACCTGTCGGCGGTTCCCGTGCACGTCCACACCATCGCCTTGGCGGGCAGCGTCGGTGAGGGGACATTCGGTGCGCTGGGCAAACTCGCGTTCCACGTCATCGATCCGGCCGGGCATTCGCTGGCCGAATATCTCACCGCCGACGCGGACACGGAGTCGGCATTCGTCTTCGGCGAGGTGTATCGGCGCGACGGCAACTGGAAGGTGCGGGCTGTCGGGCAGGGCTGGGAGTCGGGCCTGTCCGGGCTGGCAACCGATTTCGGGGTCACTGTCGAGGACCCTGCGCCAGCACCCGCTGAGCCGGAAGTCGTTGTCCCCGAGACCCCCGCCGTGCAAACACCGTCGCGCGGAGTAGCAACCACCAAGCGCGTGGTGCGCAAAACCAAGCCGATCGAATTCAGGCAGGCCGAATCGGATACGTGGCAACCCGCTCGGTTGTTCTCGGTCGTCGGGGTCGGCGCGGGCGAGGAACAGGAACGGCGCACCACCTCCGCACTCATCGCCACCATGCAGGCCGTACGACCCTTCGCCCGGGCCATCTGTGCCCGAATGGGCGCGCCCGCAGGGGCTTTCGAGGGCTATCTCGAAGTGCAGTACGAATCGGGCGATACCAAAGTCATCCCGGACGCGGTGTTGAAGGTGAGTCGCGGTGCCAAGCAGTGGACCGGGCTGCTGGAAGTGAAGACGGGCAACGGCAAGCTCCGGCGAGATCAGCTGGAGAGCTACCTCGACGTCGCGCGGCGAAAGAAGTACGACGCCGTCGTCAGCCTGTCCAACGACATCCCCGCCGGACCGGGCGAACTGCCCGTCCAAGTCGACCGCCGCAAGCTGACGAAAGTGGCACTGCGCCACCTGTCGTGGGCCGAAGTGGCCCACGAGGCGCGCATGCTCACCACCCACGGTGGCATCGACGACGCACTGCAAGCCTGGATTCTCGCCGAATTCCTGCGCTTCCTCGATCATCCCCGTTCGGGTGCGGCCGAGTTCGTCGACATGGGCAGACACTGGGTCACCGTCCGTGACGCCGTCACCCAGGGAACACTGCGGGCGGGTGACGCGAAAGCACTGACGGTCGCCGACACGTGGGTGTCGCTGTGCAGGCATCTCGCGCTGCGACTCACCGCCGAACTCGGTGTCGAGGTCAAGCATGTCCTCGCCCGCAAGTTCCACGCCGATCCGGCGGTGCGGGCCGCCGCCGTCGCCGAACGGCTGGCCACCGACGGTTCGTTCGAGGCCGTCCTGCGCATCCCCGACACCGCCGGCGACCTCACCGTCATCGCCGATGTGCGGACGAACAAGGTCCGCTGCCGCACCACCATCGCCGCACCCGACGAGGGCACCCAGGCCCGCCGTGTGTCGTGGCTGACCAGACAGCTCACCGATGCGCCCGGCCGCGTCCAGGTCGAAGCCGTCTTCGCCGAACGCGGCAACGAAACCTGCGAATTCCTCGACACCGTCCGCACCACCCCCAAGTCGCTCATCGACGGCCGCACCAGCCCGATCGTCTCGTTCACCCTCGAACAGACCTTCCCGATGGGCAACAAACGCTCGGGCACCGCGGCCAGCTTCATCGCCAGCGTCACCACAGCCACCGACGCTTTCTACGGCGCGGTGATGCAACCGCTGCGTGAGTGGGTCCCCGCGGCCCCGAAACAGGCCGGCCTGGACCCGACGGAAACAGCCGAGTAGTTCGATGGCCGCTCGGAGGAGGTTCTGGGCGGTTCATCCGCGATGGGTGAGGTGGGGGGCGGTGGGGCGGGTCTAGGGTCGCGGAGTCTGGACCTATGTCTTCGAGTCGAGGAGAGCCGATGCCTTTGCAGCCGATTTCTGATCTGCCCGCGGCGACCATCGGGTTCCGGGCCAGCGGGACGGTGACTGCCGACGACTACGCGACGGTGCTCGATCCGGCGATCAGGGAAGCCGTCGAGCGGGAAGAGCCGGTCAATCTGGTGTATGTGCTCGGCGAGGACTTCGACAGGTATTCGCTGGGGGCGATGGCCAAGGATCTGGAGTTGGTGAAGGTGCCGCGGGATGCGTGGGGGCGGATCGCGCTGGTCACCGATCATCGGATGTTGGGCGAGGCTGTGCATCTGTTCGGGTTTCTGATCCCGGCGCAGGTGCGGGTGTTCGCGCTGGCCGACGAGAGCGATGCGCTCGCCTGGGTGCAGTGAGCGGCGCGGCGTCGGCTCGGCAGGCACCCTGCTCCGGCTCAGGCCGGTTGGAGGCCGCCGCCGTGGTAGCGGGTGGCGGCGTTCCAGAGGAAGAAGCTGTCGATGCCCGCGTCTCGCGTGGCGTCGATCTGGGCGCGGAGTTCGGCGTCGCCGTAGGTGACACCGAGGCTGAAGTCCTGGAGCCACGGGGCCACTTTCGCGCCGGTGCCCGCCGTGGCCGCCGTGAAGTCTTGCAGTGAGCGGAAGATGATGTCGTAGGGCTGGGCGTTGGGGTTCGCGACGCCGTATTCGCCGGGGCCCCAATGCGACGGGTAGATCATGGGCGCCACGAAATCGACGCTGCGGGCGATGAGCGGGATGTCCTGGGCGATCTCGTCCGGGCGGGTGGAGGCGATTCCGTAGACCGCGGCGCTCAGGTGCGCGCCCGCGAGGTGCACGGGGTAGCGGCTCTCGGCGAGGAAGCCCGCGACCGCGGCGGCGGGGGTGTCGGTGAGGCCGGTGAAACGCATGCTGTTCAGGCTGCCGTCGGGGCGGCGGACATAGTCGTACATGATGCCGTCGAAGCCGAGTCGCGCTGCCTCGACCGCGAGATCGATGTTGTATCCGCGCACGTCGGGGTTGGCGAAATTGGTGAAGGCGATCGGGCCGTAGTGGCTGGAATAGGGTTGCCCGGAAGGATTCTGGACAACCCAGTCGGGTCGGCCGTTGTGCCAGGCCCAGCCCGCGAGAGTCGGATCGCGGAATGCGACGATGCGCCCGACCACCCGCAGGCCCATATCGTGCAATTGCCGCAGAGCTGCCGGGGCATCGTAGATCGCCGCGGCGGCACCGGATTCGAGGGCGAGCGGCACCTGGGAGGCGTAGCCGATCACGCCGTCCTCGTCCTTGATATCGAGCTGCACGGTGTCGATACGGCCCTCACGGGCAAGATCGAGAACAGCTTCGCGCAGTCCCTCGTGCGACCAGGCGTGCGCGGTGACGTGCACCGCGCGCATCCTCGGTAGCGTGCTCGACGTGACCGCGGTGCTGCTGGTCTGATTGCCGTCGGCGTCGGTCGCGACGACCTCGAAAGCGGGGGCCCATCGCACCGAGAGTTCGAATGTCCCGTCCGCGGCGGGGACCACCGAATCGGGGCCGATGGACACGCGAGCCGCGTCGATGGCGGTGCCGCGCACCACGACCGGCGCGCGATAGGAGCTCACCGGATCGGTCGGTGTCATCCGCAGCGTCGGCGGCACGGTGTCGGCGACGGTCGATTCCGCGGATCTACTCAGCGCGAATCCGGCTACCAGGGAGACCACCAGCGACGCGAGGGCGACACCGATAACGGGAGCCATCCATCGCCGTCGATCGGCCGATCGGAGCTGCCATTCCACCGTCAACACCGCCTTTCAAAACCATTGACACGCCAACTATTTCGCAGTTCCGACGCGGCGTACTCGGTATCGATAGATCGACTGTAATCCGTCGCCGCGGCGTAATATCGCATTGATGATGGGCGGTTCGAACACAATGTTTCGGCTCGTGTCGGCGGCAGCGCTGGCGGCCGCACTCACAGCCTGTACCGCAGTGAACAATGCCGCGGTTCCGGCGCACACGACGGTGCCGGTGACGACGGCGAAACCGGCACCGCCGAATCCCGCCGAGATCGCCGCCAACGAACTGGGATTCGTCCCGGTCCTGATGTATCACCAGATCACCCCGAATCCGGCAGGCGAATACGACCAGACCCCGGCGGAATTCCGGGACGAACTCGAACGGCTGTACCGCGAGAACTACCGTCCGGTCACCGCCGCGCGATACATCTCCGGCGACCTCGACCTGCCCGCCGGTACCCACCCGGTAGTACTCACCTTCGACGATTCCACCGGCAGCCAACTCGGCTTCACCGACACCGGCGCGGTGGCACCGGACAGTGCCGCGGGCATTCTCGCCGAGTTCGGGGCCCGCTACCCCGACTTCCGCCCGGTGGCCACCTTCTACGTGAACAACGAGCCCTTCGGCGCAGACCCGCGCGCGCTGCCGTGGCTGGTCGCGAACGGCCACGAAATAGGCGCGCACACAGCCGATCACGCCAACCTCGCGAGCCTGGACGCCGACGGCGTGCAACGCGAACTGGTGCAGAATGTGCGCGCGGTGACCACGGCGGCGCCCGGAGCGGCCGTGCGCACCATGGCGCTACCGCTCGGCATCCATCCCCGCGACCACGCACTGGCCACGGCAGGCCACTGGGACGGCACCTCCTACCGCTTCGACGCCGTGATGCTGGTGGGCTCCAACCCCGCCCCCGCCCCCTACGGCGCGGTCGACCCCGGCGGGGTGCCGCGCATCCGATCAGGCCGGGGTGCGGTCCCATTCGATTCGGCCTATTGGCTGGACTGGCTCGCCGCGAACCCGGACCAGCGCTATACCGCCGACGGCGATCCGGCGCGTATTTCCTTCACCCGGCAGCGCGCGACGGAACTCGACGCGCGCTGGCTGGACCGAGCCAACCCGTACTGAGGCGATTCAGGCGTACCTCGTCCGTGCGCGGCGGAAGAAGCCCGCGGGTACTCAGGCGTCCGGGGTGAAGGCGAAGATCTCACCGAGGCGGGTGGCGACGACGACTTCACCTTCCGGACCGATGGAGGTGCCCGTGGTGGTGCCGGTGGCGGCCGGCAGGGGGTCGGAGTCGATGGTGTTGCCGGTGGTGGTGTCGAAGGTGATGAGACTCAGGCCCGCGCCGATGGCGGCGACGGTGTAGCCGATATCGCCCGCGGTGTGTGCCGGGGTGCCGCGCAGGGCGAGATCCTTGCGTTCCCAGACGATCTCGGCCTTGTCGTCCTTGTCGCGCAGCGCGGTCAGGTAACCGTCGTCGCCCGCCGGGATGATCAGGTCGCCCGCCACGGAAATGCCGCCCTGCGGCGCCCACGGCAACGGCTGGGTCCAGCGGGTGGCGCCGTCGGTGGTGTTCAGGGCGATCAAGCGCTTGCTGTTGTCGCCGATGTAGACGGTGTCGCCGTCGGCGGAGAGGGAGGGGCTGGTCGCGCTGCCGCCGGTGAGTACCTCGGCGCTCCACTCCTGGGTCACGGCGCCGTCGGCGTAGCGCATCGCGCGCAGAGCGGCGGCCTGCTTGCCCGGCTCCCAGACGGTGACGAAGAAGCGGCCGGTCGACGGGTCGACGGCGGTGGTGTTGGCGACGGCACAGCGGGGACCACCCGTCTGGCAGTCGTCGAGCCCGTCGCCGGACGCGGGACGGGTGAGACCGGGGTACTTCAGGAAGTCGGGTTCACCGAGCAGCTGCAGGGTCGGGACCACCCGACCGCCGGTCTGCCGGCTCAGCACGTCGACCTGACCGGACTGCGTCACCGTCAGCACGTTGCCGTCGCCGGTGAACTGGATCGCCACCGGCACGCCCGCCACCGGGGTGCGCCACCGCGGCTGCCCGAGGTAGTTGAACGAATTCACCGCGCCGTCGTCACCGACGTACACATTGCTGACTCCGTCGAGCACGGTCGGCGCTTCGATTGTCGACGGGCCGAGCGGGTTGCAGAAGCGTTTGCGGCCGGTGAGCATCTGGAAGGAGAAGATCGCACAGTTGCCGGTGCTCGTGGTGACGAACATCTGGCCCTCGGCGCCGATCGTCAACGGCTGGGCGATCGGGCCGCCCACCGGACGTGACCAGCTCAGCGACATCGAGTCCGCACCCCGCACCGGGCTGCCGCTCGCGTTGCTGCCATCGTGATGCGTTGCGGGCCAGCCTTTTCCGGCGCCGACCGTGATGTCGTCCACATCCGTGCCGCACCCGGCCAGCGCCACCACACCGGCGGCAGCGAGCGAGGCAACGACGCGAGTCCGAGTTCGCACTGCTGATCTCCCTGTGTATTGACGTCCTCCCGCGGATGGCACCGGGGATTCCAACCGCTTTCAAGCGGCAGTTGGAGCGGTAGTCCCTCGCGGGATGTCCGCCTTGGATTCCTGCTTCATAGACCGACTAGCGCTGAGGTCTCCACAAGCTGTGACCGCACGCCCTGCGGCCAGAATATTTCGTGCGGCATTCACATCCGCGTTCAGGGTGTGACCGCAATGGGCACACCGGAACAGCGCTTGGCTCTTGCGCGATTCCGGATCCACTACTCCACATGCCGAACACATTTGCGACGTGAAAGCTGCGGGTACCACCACGATCCGTGTGCCCGTGTATCGAGCTTGGCCGGCCAGCGCAAGCTGCAACCGACGCCACCCTTTCGCAAGGATCGCCCTGTTCAGACCAGCCTTCTGCCGCACATTCACACCCGGAACCACCGCCGTGCCTCGCGCACTGCGGGTCATGTTCGTGATTTTCAAGTCCTCCACTGCCACCAGCGAATTCGCTGTCGTGAGTCGATGCGCAGTCTGTTCACAGAAGTCGGTACGGCGATCCCGCTCCCGCGCACGGATGCTACGCATCCGTGACAGGGTCTTGCTCCGGTTGGCGGAACCCTTCTTTTGCCGCGCCAACTGCTGCTGTAACCGCCGGTAGCGTTTCGTTTCCCCAGCTGTGGCGAATACCCGGTCGACCATGACGCCGTCGGAACACGCCACGGCGACCTTCACGCCACGATCCACGCCCACTGCGGAATCAGGTGCAGAATGCTGCTGTGGGGTCACCAGTCCATCCTCAACGATGAACGACACCATCCATCTGCCACCATCCCGCGACACCGTCGCGTTACGGACCTTTCCACCTACTGCCCGTGACATCCGGAACCGCACCCACCCGAGTTTGGGCAGCTTCACCCGACCCCACCGCTTGTTCAGCCGTTCGACGACCATCTTGCCGCCCTCCGGGAACCGGAACGATGGAACCCACCGTCGCGCCGAACGAAACCGCACTTTCCATGTCCCGTGCTCGCGACACGCCTTATCCAGATCCATCAGGGTCTGCTGCAAGCAATGCCCCGGCGCGGCTTTCAACCACGTGTGGTCGGCCTTCGCCGACGCGAGCTCGCCCGCTTGCCGGTGGTAGTCGATCCAACCATCGCGGCGCCGGTAATCGCGCCGCTGCTCCAAACCGGTATTCCACACAGCCCGGCACACCGCAGCGAACCGCTCAGCGCAAACTTGCTGCTCAGCAGTGAGTTCGAGGCGGTACCGTCGACCGGTCAACATGCCGTCGATACACCGTTGCTGCAGCTCGACATCCGAACGCCCTATCTGCTCGCGCCGTTGATCGGGGTATGGCACGGTAAGTGTGCCCTGCGAAAGTACTCTGTGTACCCGAGGACCGAATCCCCGGGGCAGGCCCGGTGCGATCATGACGGGAGAGTAGTTCGTGACGAGCATGTGGGGCGCGCCGCTGAGCGCGCGCTGGCGTGGATCACGCCGCCGCGATCCGCAGCAGGCCCGATTTCTGACCAGGGATTCGCTGCGCTGGGTGCTCGCCAACCGCGCCTACACCCCCTGGTACCTGGTGCGTTACTACCGGCTGGCCAAGTTCCGCCTGGCCAACCCGCATATCGTGCTGCGCGGAATGGTGTTCCTCGGCCGCAATGTGGAAATCCACGCGACCCCGGAACTCGCGCGCATGGAGATCGGCCGCTGGGTGCACATCGGCGACGGCAACGCCCTGCGCTGCCACGAGGGCTCGCTGCGGATCGGCGACAAGGTGGTGTTCGGCAAGGACAACGTCGTCAACACCTACCTCGACATCGAGATCGGTGAGTCGACCCTGGTCGCCGACTGGTGCTACATCTGCGACTTCGACCACCGCATGGACGACATCAACATGCCCATCAAGGATCAGGGCATCGTGAAGAGTCCCGTGCGGATCGGCCCCGACACCTGGATCGCGGCGAAGGTGACCGTCCTGCGTGACACCCGGGTCGGCCGCGGTTGCGTGCTGGGCGCGCACGCGGTGGTGCGTGGGGATGTCCCCGACTACAGCATCGCGGTCGGCGCTCCCGCCAAGGTCGTGAAGAACCGCAAGGTCGCCTGGGATGCCAGTGCCGAGGAGCGCGAGGCCTACATGGCGGCGCTGGCCGACATCGAACGCAAGAAGAACGCCGCCGCTCAGTCCTGACTCCGGGTGCTTCGCTGACACGGCCGCCGGATGCGATGGTTTCTGTCGGTGGGGGTCGGTACGGTCAGCGACGTGGAGAGCTATGCGGCGCTGCTGCGGGGGATCATGCCGACCAACCCGAACATGCGCAACGAGAAGTTGCGCGGGGTGTTCGAGGGGCTGGGCTTCGATAAGGTCGCGTCGGTACTCACGAGCGGCAATGTCGTCTTCCGCACCGCGGACGACCCCGCCGACCTGGAAGATCGCATCCAGCAGGCGCTCAACGCCGAACTCGGCATCCCGGGCGGCACCATCATCCGCAGCCGTCCCGAACTGCGCGCGCTCCTCGACCGCGACCCCTTCGAAGGTCTCCCCCACGAACGCGGCTCCTATCTCACCGTCACCTTCTTCAAGACGACGATGCGCGAGGCCGACACCAAGACCTTCGACGACGACCCCCTCACCCGCGTCATCGGCTACGACCGCAAGGCCCGCGCCTTCCTCACCGTCATCGACAACAGCACCGGCGCGACCCCTGACTTCATGGCCCGCCTGGAGAAGATCTACGGCAAGGACATCACCACCCGCACCTGGCTCACGGTGCAGCGCGTGGTGAAGAAGATGGAAGCCTGACCTGTGACCAGGTGCGGCCGGCCATAGGTGCGTTGTCAGCGGGTGGGAGCGACCGCTCGGCAGAGGAAGACGACGCCGGCGCGGCCGATGCGGGTGATCACCAGGGTGTACGGCGTCGAGCCGCGCTGCTTGAGCTTCTTGCGAAGTCCATCGGGGTCGACGTCGACGCCGCGGATGAGGATTTCCAGGGAGCCGCAGTCACGGCGGTTCAATTCCTGGCGGAGGGTCTTCTCGCGGAGTTCGAAACGGTCCTCGATGCGGAAGCCCCGCATACCCGCAGGGACCGTGTCGCCGGTGAGATAGGCGATCTGTGGGTCCAGTTGCCAGAGGCCGTGTTTCGCGGCGTAGTGACGGACCAGGCCCGCGCGGACGACGGCGCCGTCGGGGTCGATGATCCAGTCGCCGGGGGCGCGGTCGGGGATGTCGTCGGAGGCGGCGTCGGTGAGCGTGGTCGCACCGCCGTGGGAATTCAGGACGGTGGCGCGGCGGGTGACGCCGGGTTCGGTGAGGCCGGGCGACCAGAGGCAGGCTTCGCGGACGGCGCCGTCGAGGGAGACGATCTCCACCTCGCCGTCCCAGCCTAGGCGGTCGAAATCCAGGCCGGGTGCGGACTTCACGGCGATATCGCGGCCCGCGTAGGCGGTGAGCAGATCCGGAAGTGGGGGTTGGAGTTTCGCGGGATCGTAGGTGCGACGGCCGTCGGCCCGGCGAGCCGGATCGGCGATGATCACGGTATCGCGCGTGGTCGGCACGAGAGCATCGGCCTTGGCCAACACGATGTTTCGGCTACCAGTCGCTGCCGGGGCGGCATCCGCACTGATCGCCGGGCCGCGATCCACCGCCGATACCGGCCCCACCCCGAGATTGTGGGCGGCCATGGCCAGGCGGACATCGTCGAGATCGCTACCGACCACCGCCGGACAAGCCGCGGCCAGCTCGGACAGTTCCGCGCCGATCGAGCAGGTCACGTCGTGCACCGCGCGGCCGGCCAGGCGGGTCGCCCGATGCCGGGCGACGAGCGCGGGCGTCGCCTGTTGCAGCGCGTCGTCGGTGAACAGCCACTCCCCTGCCGTGGGCAGCTTCACCACGGCCCTACGGCGCAACCGCACCGTCTCGATCAAGGCGGGCGCGAGTGCACCGTGCGAACGACGCACCTGCTCGATATCGCGCAGGTGCGTCGCGGTCGTCAGCTCCAGCCGGTCGACCTCGGCGAGTGCGGCACGGCCTGCCGCGCTGCCGAGATAGGCGACATCGTCGCGGCCGAAGCGATAGCCCACCTACTTCTGCGCCGCGCCCGGCTTCACGCCGGTGATCATCGCGTTGTAGAAGAACTCGCGCGGCACGACCTTGCGCAGCACGTTCTCGTCCAGCCAGCTCAGACCCAGCCACGCGCGGTACTGCGCCAGGCGGTAGGGCATGGTCAGCTTCTCGTCGGGGACTGCGGCCTCGAAGGTGCGCACCGGCCAGCCCCACAGGGCGGCGGCGAGTTCCTCGGTGGTGGCCTTCACATCGACGGCACCGGCCGACTTCGCCATCTTCTCGAGATCGCTCGGGTCGAAGGTGTGCAGGTCGACGACGGCCTCGAGCGCGGCGGCGCGAGACGACTCGTCCAGTTCGGTCTGCGGACGACGCCAGCCCGACAGGAACGGCAGCTTGGTGATCTCGGTGGTCACCTTCCAGGTGGCCTGGCCGAGGCGACGGGCGTAGATGTTGCCGATGGTGGTGGGCTCACCGGCGAACACGAAGCGCCCGCCCGGCTTGAGCACGCGCAGGCACTCCTTGAGCGCCAGTTCCACGTCGGGGATGTGGTGCAGCACGGCGTGGCCACACACCAGGTCGAAGGTGTCGTCGTCGTACGGGATGGTCTCGGCGTCGGCGACGCGCCCGTCGACATCGAGGCCGAGGTGCTCGGCGTTGCGCAGCGCGACCTTCACCATGCCGGGCGAGAGGTCGGTGACCGAACCCGACTTGGCGACGCCACCCTGCATCAGGTTGAGCAGGAAGAATCCGGTGCCACAGCCCAGCTCGAGCGCACGCTCGTACGGCAGCGGAGCGGGGCCTACGGCGAGGTCGAACCGGCCGCGCGCATACGCGATACAGCGTTCGTCATAGGAGATCGACCACTTGTCGTCGTAGGTCTCCGCTTCCCAGTCGTGGTACAGGACCTGGGCGAGTTTGGTGTCTTTGCGCGCTGCTTCGACCTGGGCCGCGGTGGCGTGGGGGTTCGGCGCCGGGTCGTCGGGATGGACCGTCATGCAGGCCAGCCTAATATGTGCGCCCGGGCACGCCGCTGCTGGGACAAGAGACTGCTCTTTCCTGCACCCACGACCGGCCGCCGGGCTCCCGCGAGCGCGAGCCGCCATCGGACCGGACAGCCGGTTCGCACCGCCCCAGCGCGGGATGGCTGGGAGGTTACCCGGGTTCTCGCAACACCGGCCCGCACGAAGTTAACCCAGGTTCCGGCGGTGTTGCTAGCGACCCGTGAAGGTCGCGGCGTTCGGTCCTTCCGCGGCGAAGGTGCGGGTGCCGGTGCGGGCGTCGTCGGTGTCGAACAGGGCCGACCATTCGGTGACAGCGGTGGCGTGACCGTGCGGCCCGGACTCGAAAACCGCCTTGGCCGCGGCGAGGGCGCGGGGTGCGGCGGTGACGAACTGAGCGGCCCACGCGCGCGCCGCGGTGAGGACATCGTCGGGCGCGACGACCTCATCGACCAAGCCGAGCTTCTCGGCTTCTTCGGCGCCGACGAAACGACCGGTGTAGACGAGATCCTTGGCCCGGCTCGCGCCGATGAGCAGCGAGAGCCTTCGGATGCCGGACAGGGGAATCAGGCCCGCTTTGATCTGCGGCAGACCGAGTTTCACGTTGTCGCCGACGATCCGGTGGTCGGCGCCCAGCGCGAGTTCGAGGCCGGCGCCGAGGCAGTAGCCGGTGATCGCGGCAACCGTCGGCTGCGGAACCCGCGAGAGGCAGCCGAGTGCGGCCTGGAGATCGGCGGCCATGGCGGCGGCCTGTCCGGCGTCGAGCTCGGCCAGCTCCGCCATCTCGTCGCCCGCGCTGAACACCCGCTCGTCGCCGTAGACGATCAGGGCCGAGACCCCGGGATGCTCGGCCACCGCGGCCGCCGCGGCCGCCACCTCACGGGCCAGCTGGGCGTCGACAAGGTTCAGCGGCGGACGATCGATGCGCAACAGCGCGACGCCACGGGTGGTCGGCTCGGCGGGCAGCTCGAGGGTCACGAATTCGGCCATGGGAGCAACCTACCGGCCGCCGAGTGCACCCAATTGCGGCAGCTCGTCGAAATACCGTTCGTTGTCGGGGAAGTCCGACAGCGGACGCCCGCCCGCCCCCGGCGAGTACTTCGGCATGATCGGCTCGACGACGCGGTCGGCGGCCAGCGCGGCCGCGGTGTCGGCGAACCCGCACAGGGCGTCGAGCTGCGACCACGTCGGTGGCATCAGCACGTGTTCGCCTGCCCGCCAGCTCGCCAGGGCGTCCTGCGGTGTCCGCCAGGCCACCTGAGCGGCCTCGGAGGTGGCACCGTCGGCGATCTGGCCCTGCGGGAGCACCGCGACGAAGAAGCGGGTGTCGTAGCGGCGGGGTTCGGCCTCCGGCGTGATCCAGTTCGACCACGGGCGGAGCAGGTCGGCGCGTAACACCAGGCCCTCGGCCGCGAGGAAATCGGCGAGCGACAATTCGCGGCGCTCGAGCTTGCCGCGGGCCGCGCGATAGCGCGCCGAGTCGTCGACGACCGAATCCGCGGTCGGTCCGGCCAGCAGCACGCCGCATTCCTCGAACGTTTCCCGCACGGCCGCGGCAACGAGCGCCTGCGCGGTCTGTTCGTCGGTGGCGAAACGCTCGGCCCACCAGGCGGGTTCGGGGCCCGTCCAGGCGATGTCGGCCGTGCCGTCGGCGGCGTCGACGCCACCGCCGGGGAACACTGTCACCCCGGCCGCGAACGCCATCGCCTTGACCCGACGCTGCAGGAACACCTCGATACCCGCCTCGCCGTCGCGCACCAGCATCACGGTCGACGCGTCCCGCACGGAGACCCCGGACTCACTCATATCGTTCCTCTCCACCACCGAGCCACACGCCCGGCGGGCACCGATCTGCCGACCGGACCGGCTGTCTCCTTCGAGCGCAGCCCTCTCAGCACCCTAACGCCCGCTTGGTCGACCGTGAGCCGGGATTCCCGGCGACCGGACGCCCAGCCAGGTCAGCCCGGGCGCCGGTGCGCGTAATCGGCGCCCGCGAGTCAGCGCGGCGAGCCGGCGCTCAGTTGCGGCGCCGGTGCCCGCCCGAACGACGAGCCCGCCGCGCGAACCACCGCCCGTCGACCCGGTCGAGCGCGATCGACTGGCTGAAGGCGTTGCTCAGATTCTCGGCGGTGAGGACATCGCCCAGGAGACCTTGGCCGACCACCTCCCCCTCCTTGAGCAGCAGCGCGTGAGTGAAGCCGGGCGGGATCTCCTCGACGTGATGGGTCACCAGCACCATCGCGGGCGCGTCGGGGTCGGCGGCGAGATCGCCGAGGCGTTCGACGAGTTCCTCCCGCCCGCCCAGGTCGAGGCCCGCGGCCGGTTCGTCGAGCAGCAGCAGTTCCGGATCGGTCATCAGGGCGCGCGCGATGAGCACCCGCTTGCGTTCGCCTTCGGACAGGGTGCCGTAGGTGCGGTCGGAAAGGTGTTCGGCGCCGAGGGTTTCCAGCATGTCGACCGCGCGTTCGGTGTCGATGTCCTCGTAGCGCTCGCGCCAGCGGCCGAGCACCGCGTAGCCGGCCGAGACCACCAGGTCACTGACCTTCTCGTCCACCGGGATGCGGCTGGCCACCGCCGCCGAGGACAGTCCGATACGTGGCCGCAATTCGCTGACGTCGACGCGACCGAGCGTCTCCCCCAACAGATTCGCGTGACCGGAGGTCGGATGGAGTTCGGCGGCGGCCATTCTCAGCAGCGAGGTCTTGCCCGCGCCGTTCGGGCCGAGCACCACCCAGCGTTCGTCGAGCTCTACTTGCCAGGAGACCGGGCCGACGAGGGTTCGGCCCGAGCGACGGATGGTCACATCGGAGAAGTCGATGAGCAGATCGGGATCGGGTTGCGACACGCGCTCCATCTTGGCCCACGCGGGCTCTCAGCGCAGCGACCGGCCCGTGCGAGATTCGTCGATCCTGGTCGTCGACGGGTCACCCGTGCTGCGAACCTCGCTGCGCAACATCCGCGCGGCGACGAAGGAGACCGGCACCGACAGCACAACCCAGACGATCAGGATCACCACAATCGTCGTCATCATCGCGGAACCTCCCTGTACCTCGACGTGCACGGCTGTCGGTTACGTATACCCGCGAGGCGCTGCCGCCACACCGCGTTATCGCGGCGAGTCGCGAAAACCGCAACCCAACCGCCGGATTCGCGTCGCGCGTGTCGCGGCGATCACTCCCGTGGCGGCACCGCGATCACCGTCATCGAACCGGGCGCCACCTCGGTGAAACCGGCGTCGCGCACAGCCACCGCACGACCCGCCGCCACCTCGTCCACCAACCCCGCCCACTGCTGTTCGCCGGCGTCGCGCACCGCGCAGCGGAATCCGCGGCCCGCCCACGCGGCCGCCGCGTCCACGGGCAACGCACCCGCCAGCAGCATGCTCGCATGCCCGACCTGCGCCGCTGCCTTGCCCACCGACATCTCCAGCGCCGCGTTCACCCACAGCACCGGCGATGCCGGATCCGCCGGGCCCGGCTCGTCGTGGTCGAGATCGGTACCGCCGATCTGGAGTTTGCGGATGCGCTGATCGATCTCCCCGACCGGGCCGGGAACGAACGCACGGGCCTGCGCGCCGTCGACCTCGACCGTCACACCGTCGACGTCTCCCGCGGCCACCCACTGCGCACCACGCGCCCGCCGGGCGACCTTCCTGATCCGCGACCGCTTCCACGCGAGGTACCGCGGCTCCCACTCCCCGCCGGGTCCCGAACGCGGGTCGAGGCACACCGCGACCGCCGCGGCGGCGGCCGCTTCCAGCAGTGCGCTGCGGGCGGGTGGGTCAGCCTTGGGGATGTGCAGCACCATCTGCATCGCCTGCACCATCGCCGGGTCGTCGGGGTCGCCGCCGCCGCCGTAGCCCTGCGCCAATTCCGCGTGCCGAGCGGCGAATTCGGCCGCCTCGTCGCGGACCGGGGCCTCGGCCTGCTCCTCGGTTTCCAACCCACTACCCATGCCACAACACCCGTTCGATCGACACCAGTCCGCCCGCCAGCCTAATAGCGCGGGCGCCTGACCTTCCCGGGCCTTCCCGGAGGCGAGCGTGGCCTCGCGCCGACCCGGCTCAGCTCACCCGGACATCCACCATGAAGGTCGGCTCGGGGCCGATCGAAGGTTCGCTGGCCGGCCCGTACGTGAACTGCAGCGAGGTCACCCCCCGCTCGATCGCCCGGAACGGCCACACCGTGGCGTTGCCCTCGCTGGTCGGCCCACCGTCGGCGATCAGGATGCCCTTCTCGGCGTTGACCATCCCCCACTCGCCGGTCGACGCGGGATCCCGCGGCAGACGTACCAGCAGGCGCTGGCCCACCGTGGCCACCACCGTGCTGCCGTTGGCGAACAGCTCGATCGTCAGCGGATCGGCCGCGGACTGCGCAACGGCGGTCGGCTGGAGGGTGACGTCATACGGTTCGGTCTTGTCGCCACCGCATCCGGCGGTCGATCCACCGAGCCCCGCCAGGGCGACCAGGACGAGAAATGACCTGCGCACAACAACCTCCCGGTGACGAGCGGTGACGACGTGCCTGTGCGGTCACTCTACGTCGGTGAGGTCGCGATTCCGCGTGACGCTACCGGCCGAGCAGCGGAACCCGTCGTACGCCACCGTCACGCGCGTCGGCCGCTTCCACCTCGTCGCGGGTGACGCCGAGGATGAACAGCACCGCGTCCAGGTAGGGGTGCGACAGCGCCGTGTCGGCCACCTCGCGCAACGCGGGCTTGGCGTTGAACGCCACGCCGAGCCCGGCCGCGTTGAGCATGTCGATGTCGTTGGCGCCGTCACCGACCGCGACGGTCTGCTCCATCGGCACCCCCGCCTCGGCGGCGAACTTGCGCAGCGCGGTCGCCTTGAACGCCCGGTCGACGATCTCGCCGACGACCCGCCCGGTGAGCTTGCCGTCGATGATCTCCAGGGTGTTGGCCTGCACGAAATCGAGCTCCAGCTCGTGCGCGAGCGGCTCGATCACCTGCCGGAAACCACCGGAGACCACACCGCAGCGGAAGCCGAGCCTGCGCAGGGTGCGAATCGTGGTGCGCGCGCCCGGGGTGAGCTCGATCCGGTCGGCGACCTCCTCGATCACCGACTCGTCGAGGCCCTCGAGGGTGGCCACACGCTGACGCAGCGATTCGGCGAAGTCGAGCTCGCCGCGCATCGCGGCCTCGGTGACCTCGCGGACCTGGTCTTCGACGCCGGCGTGCGCGGCCAGCATCTCGATCACTTCGCCCGTGATCAGAGTGGAGTCGACGTCGAACACGATCAGGCGCTTGGCCCGGCGGGCCAGCCCGGCCCGTTCCACCGCGATGTCGACCTGTTCGGCGACGGCCACCTCGGCCAGTGCGGTGCGCAGCCGCGCGTCGCCTTCGTCGCTGGTGTCGGTCGCGGTGACCATCAGTTCCATCCCGGTCACCGGGTAGTCGGCGATGCCACGGATGGAGTCGATATTGGCGCCACCGGTGGCGAGTTCACGCGAGATGGCGCTGAACGCCTTCGCGGTGACCGGGGCGCCGAGCACCACGACCGCGTGCGTGGACATCGGCGGCTTGCCGATCTGCGCGTCGACCGACACGTCGACCTGCATGCCGACGGTGTTCATCGCCTCTTCGAGCTCGTCCTGCAACGCCTCGGGGTCGTTGGGGCACGACACCAGCACCCCGAGGGTGAGTCGACCCCTGATGACCACCTGCTCCACGTCCAGCAAGCTCACCTGATGCCGGGACAACGTCGCCAGCAGCACCGAGGTGACGCCTGGTCGGTCGGGGCCGGTGACGGTCACGAGAACTGTGGTGTCGGCCAAGTCGATCTGCTCCGTTCGATTACCCACAAAAAGAGTGTGCACCCGCTGGTCACCCAGCAGGTGCACACCCTGTCGTTCGGTGGTGTCCTACTTCTTCGCGAGCGCGCCTTCGGACACGTGCGTGCTGTGCTTACCCGAGCCCCAGCCGACGTGCGCCTCGGCCTTCATGCGCTCGACCATGTGCGGGTAGTGCAGCTCGAACGCCGGGCGCTCGGACCGGATCCGCGGCAGCTCGTAGAAGTTGTGGCGCGGCGGCGGGCAGGTGGTGGCCCACTCGAGGGAGTTGCCGTAGCCCCACGGGTCGTCGACCGTGACGACCTCGCCGTAGCGGTAGCTCTTGAAGACGTTCCAGATGAACGGCAGCATCGACGAGCCCAGGATGAACGCACCGATCGTGGAGATCGTGTTCAGCGTGGTGAAACCGTCGGACGGCAGGTAGTCGGCGTAGCGACGCGGCATGCCCTCGGCGCCCAGCCAGTGCTGAACGAGGAAGGTGGTGTGGAAGCCGACGAAGGTGGTCCAGAAGTGCCACTTGCCCAGACGCTCGTCCATCATGCGGCCGGTGATCTTCGGGAACCAGAAGTAGATACCCGCGAAGGTCGCGAACACGATGGTGCCGAAGAGCACGTAGTGGAAGTGCGCGACGACGAAGTACGAGTCGGTGACGTGGAAGTCCAGCGGCGGCGAGGCCAGGATGACGCCCGACAGACCACCGAAGAGGAAGGTCACCAGGAAGCCGATCGACCACAGCATCGGTGTCTCGAACGTCAGCTGACCGCGCCACATGGTGCCGATCCAGTTGAAGAACTTCACACCGGTCGGGACCGCGATGAGGAAGGTCATGAAGGAGAAGTACGGCAGCAGCACGGCGCCGGTGGCGTACATGTGGTGCGCCCACACCGCGATCGACAGCGCCGCGATACCCAGCGTCGCGTAGACCAGCGTGGTGTAACCGAAGATCGGCTTACGGCTGAACACCGGGAAGATCTCCGACACGATGCCGAAGAACGGCAGCGCGATGATGTAGACCTCGGGGTGACCGAAGAACCAGAACAGGTGCTGGTAGAGCAGGATGCCGCCGGTGGCCGGGTCGTAGATGTGGCCGCCCAGGTGGCGGTCGTAGGCCAGACCGAACAGCGCCGCGGTGAGCAGCGGGAAGGCCAGCAGCACCAGGACCGAGGTCACCGCGATGTTCCAGGTGAAGATCGGCATGCGGAACATGGTCATACCGGGTGCGCGCAGGCAGACCACGGTGGTGAGCATGTTGACGCCACCGAGGATGGTGCCCAGACCCGACACGGCCAGACCCAGGATCCACAGGTCGGTGCCGACACCAGGGGAGTGCAGGATGTCGGTGAGCGGCACGTACGCCGTCCAGCCGAAGTCCGCCGCGCCGCCGGGGGTCACGAAACCCGCGGTCGCCATCGAGCCACCGAACAGGTACAGCCAGTAGCTGAACGCGTTCAGTCGCGGGAAGGCGACGTCGGGGGCGCCGATCTGCAGCGGCAGGATGATGTTGGCGAAGCCGAACACGATCGCCGTCGCGTAGAACAGCAGCATGATCGTGCCGTGCATGGTGAACAGCTGGTTGAACTGTTCGGGCGAAAGGAACTGCAGACCCGGACGGGCCAACTCGGCGCGCATCAGCAGCGCCATGAGTCCACCGACCAGGAAGAAGCTGATCGCCGTCACCAAGTACATGGTGCCGAGCACCTTGGGGTCGGTGGTGGTGACCGCCTTGTAGAGGAACGAGCCCTTCGGACCGGTCCGGGCCGGATACGGTCGAGTCGCTTCCAACTGAGGGACTGGCCTGGGCTCTACCGCAGTCACTGATCCTCCTGAAGATGCCTGTACGTCACTCGCAGAGCCGGCCGCGCCTCCATGACGGACAGCAGCAGACATGCGTTGGAGTGAATCGTAAACCGTGCTGCCGCAGCATTCCGCGCGGGTCCTACTCTGTGTCGTATTCGGCGCGCCGTAGTTCGCGATCCCGATCTTCCTCCGCAGGTCGCATGGGTGCAACGGTTGTCGGCGATGACTTTTCGGCGGTCGGCGCGTCATGATCGATGCCGACGCGCGAACATGCCAGCGTCTCTGACGCGCTACCCCTTCAGCCGAGGAGAAGTCATGTCGTTCAGCCCGAAACCCGGCGATCCCACCTGGGTCGACCTCTACACGACCGATCTCGACCGCGCGATCGCCTTCTACGGCGAGTTGTTCGGCTGGACCGCCGAACGCGGCGGCGAGGAATTCGGCGGCTACACCACCTTGCGCAAGGACGGGCGGGCGGTGGCGGGTGCGATGGGCCGCCACGACGATCCCGGCGACCCGTATCCGGACCGCTGGACCGTCTATCTGAACTCCCCCGATGCCCTGGCCACGACAGCCGCGGCGAGCGCGGCGGGCGGCAATGTGATCGTCGAGCCGATGGCGATCGCCGATCTCGGTGCGATGGCGGTACTGGCCGATGTCGGCGGAATCGGTGTCGGCGTCTGGCAGGCCGACACCTTCGCCGGCTTCGACGCGGTCGGCATCGTCGCGGACGGGACCTGGACCGACCACGTCGGCGTCCCGTCCTGGTTCGAGCTGATGACCCGCGCCTACGACGAGTCGCTGGTCTTCTACCGCGACGTCTTCGGCTGGCGCGACACCCTGACGATCGCCGACACCGCGGACTTCCGCTACACCACCATCCACACCGTTCCCCCCATGGGCGGCGGCGTCCTCGACGCCAACGGTCACCTCGCCGAGGGCGTACCCGGGTCGTGGACGGTCTATTTCGGCGCCGACGACGTCGACAAGTCCGCCGAACACGCGGTGGCCCTCGGCGGCACCATCGCCTTCGAACCGATGAACACCCCCTACGGCCGCCTCGCCGGCCTGATCGACCCCACCGGCGCGCATTTCAGCATCGGCGGAAACGCCCGCTGAGGCGAGTCCCACGGCGGTCGGCGGTGCGTGCACGAGGCCGCCGCCGCCGGGGTTCGCCCACCCAGGGGTGGTAATCGATCCCCCTGGGAGTCTGCGCATCAACGCTGGGGTTGCTGTCGGATCCCCCTCCCGAAGACGAGATTAGAGGTGTACCCACAGACACCCGTCAAGCCTTCGAAGGGGAACACGATGAGCACCCTGGTCACCGCACCCGCCGGCAACGTCATCCCGATGCGCAGCCGCTCCGGCGCGCCGGTCGCCGGTCAGCTCGCCGACGCCGATCTGGACCGTTGGGCGAACCGCCTGGCCCGGCTGCTGCTCACCCGTGGCGCCGACGCCGGCGACCGGATCGCCCTCGCTGTCGACCCCCGGATCGAGTCGGTGGTCGCCGAGGCCGCGGTGCGCAAGATCGGTGCGATCCCGGTGTCGCAGGCCGAGGGCGCGTCCACCGGCCCCGGCGCCGGATTCGGGATCACCACCAAGGCCCGCCGGGGCGAACTCGGCGGCGGCGCCGACTGGCTGGTGCTCGACGACCGCTCGACCCTGCAGCGCTATCTGGTCACCTCCGACGCGCCGCTGGCGGCCACGGAACTGCGCGCAGTCTGCTGAACCCATTCCGATGCGCTCGATACAGGTTCAGAATGAACATAGAGCGCAGTACGCAACGGCGGGTACTACCTACCAGGTAGCTACCCGACGGTCGGGAACCAGAGGTGAACGCCCAGCTCCAGACATGAGAACGCAGGTTCGCTCATGATCCAGTCCTCTTCGCATGCGTCGGATGCCGTCGCACCCGAAGGCCCTTTTCCCTTGTCGGCCGCCCAGCGCGGCATCTGGTTCGCCCAGCACATCGCGGGCGATACCCCCATCTCCATCGCCCAGTACGTGGAGCTGTCCGGCGCGGTCGACCTCGCGCTGCTGATCGACGCGGTCCAGCGGACCGGTCGTGAGTTCGGTACCGGCTATCTGCGGCTGGTCGATATCGACGGCCACCCCCATCAGGTCGTCGATCTGACCCTCGACGACGACGTGGCCGAACTGGATCTGCGTGACCGCCCCGACCCGGAAGCGGCCGCGCACGCGTGGATGCGCGCCGAGTACACCGCACCACTGGATGTGATGCACGACCGATTAGTCCGCATCGCCCTGCTGCGTGTCGCCGAGGATCGCTGGTTCTGGTACGCGCGCATGCACCACATCGTGCTGGACGGGATGGGCGCGCTGGCGCTGGTTCAGCGCGTCGGCGAGCTCTACAACGCCGCCTTCGACGGCCGTGAGCCGCCGGCCACCAAGGCCGAGCCGTTGCAGAAGATCGTCGATGCCGATCTCGCCTACCGCACCTCCGGCCGTTTCACCACCGACCGCGACTACTGGCGCGAGCACCTGGCCGCGCTGGCGGATCCGGTGACGCTCGCCGGCCGCGACGCCGAGGTCGACGCCCACCCCAACCGGGTATCGGGCGCGCTACCCGCGGAGACCGGAACCCTGCTGGATTCGGTTGCGGCATCGGTGAATTCGGGTGTCGCCCCGACCGTGGTCGCGGCCTTCGGCGCCTATCTCGCCGCGATGACCGGCGCGCCGGAAGTGGTGCTGAGCCTGCCGGTCTCCGCGCGGACCTCGGCGACCCTGCGTCGTTCGGGCGGCATGCTCGCCAATGTCGTGCCGCTGCGCGTGCGCCTCGATCCCACCACCACCGTCGGGGCGGCGATTCTCGCCGTGCAGAGCGAGCTGACCGGTGCGTTGCGACGCCAGCGCTACCGCCAGGAGGACATCGTCCGCGATCTCGGCTGGGCGATGGACGAGGCGGCCTCGTTCGGCCCCGCCGTGAATCTGATGATGGTGGACACCAAGATCGCGCTGGGCCCGGTCGTCGGGCGGCTCCACGTGCTCACCTCCGGCCTGATCGACGACCTGTTCGTCAACCTGTACCCGGGCGTCGGCGGCGAGAGCACCCACATCGACCTGCAAGGCAACGCGAACCTGTACAGCGACGCCGACCTGGCGGGCCATCACGAGCGATTCCTGCTGTTCCTGCATCGGTTCCTCGTCGCCGGGCCGGAAGCCCCGCTGTCGACGGTGCCCGTTCTCTCGGATGCCGAGCAGGCGGCCTCGGTGCCCGCGCGCGGCCCGGCCGGCGTCGCGACGCGCACCCTGCCCGAGATCCTCGCGGCGGGCGCCGCGCTCGACCCGGACGCGGTGGCGCTGCGCTGGGGTACCGACGACACACTGAGCTATCGCGAGGTCGACGACTACACCAATCGCCTGGCCCGCCTGCTGATCGCCGCCGGCGCGGGGCCTGAACACGCGGTAGCGCTGTCGATTCCGCGGTCCGCGGAGTCCGTGCTCGCCACCGTCGCGGTGGCCAAGACCGGTGCTCCGTTCGTGCCCATCGATCCGACCTACCCCGACGATCGCATCGAGCACATGATCGACGACAGCGGGGTGGTCACCGGCTTGACGGTCGACGAGGCGCGAAAGTCGCTGCCCGACAAGGTCGATTGGCTCTCGCTGGACGACCCGTTGATCACCGCCGAACTCGCCACCCATGACCCCGCGCCGATCACCGATGCCGACCGCACGGCCGCGATCGCGGCGGATCAGGTCGCCTACGTCATCTATACCTCCGGGTCGACCGGTCTGCCCAAGGGCGTGCTGGTCTCGCATCGCGGCCTGGCGAACCTCGCGGCGAGTTCGGGGGCCGGGTTCGGGGTCGAGCCGGACTCCGTGGTCGCCCACGCGGTCTCGCCGAGCTTCGACATCTCGGTCGAGGAGATCGTGGTGACGCTGGCCGCCGGTGCCACCCTCGCGGTGGTCCCGCCGTCGGCCTACGCGGGTGAGGACATGGCGCACGTGCTGCGCACCCACCGCGTCACCCATCTCAATGTCACCCCGGCGGTTGTCGGTTCACTCGACCCGGTGACGCTGCCCGACCTGCGCACGATCGTGGTCGGCGGTGACGCGTGCCCGCCGGAACTGGTGGCGAAATGGGCCGGACGCTCGCTGATCAACGGGTACGGGCCCACCGAAACGACCATCACCACCACCCTGAGCGAACCGCTGGTGCCCGGCGCCCCGGTGACGATCGGCAGCCTGGTCGGTGGCGTCTGCGGCCTGGTCCTCGACCCGTGGCTGCGCCCGGTACCGGCGGGCACCGTGGGTGAGCTGCACCTCGCGGGCCCCGGTGTCGCGCGCGGCTACCACCGGCGCAGCGGCTTGACCGCGAGCCGGTTCGTGGCGAATCCGCACGCACCCGGCGACCGGATGTATCGCACCGGCGATCTGGTGCGCTGGACCGACGCCGAGGGCCGCGTCACCCTGGAATACCAGGGGCGCAGCGACTTCCAGGTGAAAGTGCGCGGCTACCGGATCGAACTCGGCGAGATCGACGCCGCGTTGCAGCGGCTACCCGAGATCGACTTCGCGATCACACTCGGTGCCGAGTCGCCGACCGGCGCCACCGCGCTCGTCGCCTATGTCACAGCCGAGCCGGGTACCGAGGTCCATCCAGAAGCGGTGAAAGCCGCTGTCGGCGAAACGCTTCCGGCCTATATGGTGCCCGCCGTGGTGATGGTGCTCGACCGGGTGCCGCTGACCCCGCTCGGCAAGGTGGACCGAAAGGCATTGCCCGCACCGGACTTCGGTGCGCGCACCGTCGCGAGCCGGGCTCCGTCCACGCCGCGCGAGGAAGCGTTGGCAGCCCTCTTCGCCGAGGTGCTCGGACTCGGCACCGTCGGTGTCGACGACAGTTTCTTCGCGCTCGGTGGCGACAGCATCGTGTCGATCCAGCTGGTCTCGCGGGCGAAGGCCGCCGGTATCTCGTTCAGCGCCCGCGATGTCTTCGAACGCAAGACGGTCGCCGCGCTGGCCGCTGTCGCCGACGACACCCAGGTACCGGTGGTGGACGAGCTGCCCGGCGGCGGGGTCGGCGCGGTGGAGCTCACCCCGATCGTGCACGCGATGGTCGAGCACCCGGACACCTGGGGACGCTACGGGCAGGCCGTCCTGATCGGGCTGCCCGACGGTTTCGACCGTCCGCGGCTCGCGGCGGCGCTCCAGGTGCTGCTCGACCAGCACGATCTCCTCCGCTCGTCGCTGCGACCGACGGCCGACGGCTGGGAATGGGTGGTGGCCGAGCCCGGTGCGGTCGACGCCGAGGATCTGATCGAGGTGACCCGGGCCGACACCGAGGACGCGGTCGAGCGCGCCTTGCAGAACGCCGCGGACCTACTCGATCCCCCCGCGGGTGTCGTCGCCCGGTTCGTGTTGGTCGAACGCGCCGACGCCGCCCCACTGTGCTGGCTGGTCCTGCATCACCTGGTCACCGACGGTATCTCCTGGCGAATCCTGTTGCCGGACTTGGCGACCGCATCCTTCGGCGGCACGCTCGACCCGGTCGGCACCTCCTTCCGCCGCTGGGCGCACAGCCAGCCCGAGAACGCCGCGACACGTCTCGACGAACTGCCGATCTGGCAGCGAATCCTGGCCACACCCGACCCGCCGTTCGCCCGCACCGACCGTCGCAGTGCCCACCGCGCGACGACCACCTCGACTCTTTCCGATCGGTCCGGCGACACGGCCCAGACCGCCGCGCCGGCTACCGCCTCCGAGCTGTCCGACCCGGTAGCGGAGACCGCCTGCGCCTTCGACCCCGCCCTCGACATGGTCGCCACGATGGCGCAGTGGCAGTCGACGGTGCCTTCGGACGTCGCACAGACCGTCTTGCACGGCGTGCCCGAGCAGTTCCATTGCGGCGCCGACGATGTGCTGCTGGCCGCGCTCGCCATGGCCGTATGCCGATGGCGCGACCGCACCGGCGCACTGCTGACGCTGGAGGGCCACGGCCGCGACGAATCCCTGCTGCCCGGCGCCGATGTCGCGCGCACGGTCGGCTGGTTCACCAGCGTGTACCCGGTCGCACTCGACCTGACCGGGATCGATCTCGGCGACGCGTTCGCCGGCGGCCGTGCGGCGGGTTCGGCGATCAAGGCCGCCAAGGAGCAGTTGCGGTCGGTCCCCGATCGCGGCGTGGGCTTCGGCTTGCTCCGCTATCTGAACGACGAGTCCGCCGCGGTACTGGCCGGCGCGCCGACACCCCAGCTGAGCTTCAACTATCTCGGCAGGGCGGTGACCGGCGACGATCCCTGGGTTCCGCGACGTTTCGCCGCGACCAACGACGACCGAGCCCCACTGGCCGCCGTCGTCGATATCAACGCGGTGCTGACCGATGCCGGGCTGGAAGTCACCTGGGCCTACGCGAGCAGACTGCTCGACGAGGCCGACGTGCGCGCGTTGGCCGAGCTGTGGTCGCAGGCCCTGCGCGCACTCGTCACCCATGCCGCGACCGGCGACGCGGGTGGCCGCACCCCCTCGGATTTCGCGCTCGTCACGGTCGATCAGCCGCAGATCGAGCGCTGGGAGCACACCTACCCGGCGCTCACCGACGTCTGGCCGCTCTCGCCGCTGCAATACGGCCTGCTCTTCCACGCGCTCTACGACTCCGACACCGCCGACGGTTACACGGTCCAATCACTGCTCACCCTCGCGGGCACGGTCGACGCCACCCGGCTGCGCGGTGCCGCACAGGCGCTCGTCGATCGGCACGAGAACCTGCGTGTGGCCTTCGTCGAGACCGACGACGGCCCGCGTCAGCTCGTCCTGTCCGCCGCCGAGATCCGTTGGGAAGAAGTAGATCTCACCGAGATCGCCGACGAAGACCAGCGAGCTCGCGAGCTCGACCGAGTGATCGAGCTCGACGCGCTGACCCGCTTCGACCTGACCCGGCCCCCGTTGCTCCGCTTCACCCTGGTCAGGACCGGCGCGGAAACGTTGCGGCTCATCATGACCAATCACCATCTGGTGCTGGACGGTTGGTCGACGCCGCTGCTGGTGCGGGAGCTGCTCACCCTGTACGTCACTGCGGGCGACACCTCGATGTTGCCGCCCGCCCCGTCCTACCGCGACTTCCTGTCCTGGCTCGGAGACCAGGATGCGGAGGCGTCGCTGTCGGCGTGGAAGCAGGCCATGGCCGGGATCGACACGCCGACCCGCGCCGTCCCCACCCTCGTCGGCATCGAGTCGACCGAGACCGCGATGCTCTCGCACGATCTGTCCTCCGCCACGGTCGCGGTACTCGAATCCGCGGCCAGAGAAGCGGGTGCGACCGTGAACACGCTGGTCCAGGCCGGTTGGTCGCTACTGCTGGCCATGCTCACCGGTCGCACCGATGTGGTGTTCGGCGCCACGGTGTCCGGTCGGCCGCCGGAGCTGCCCGGTGTCGAGGAGATGGTCGGGCTGTTCATCAACACCGTCCCGGTGCGGGTGACGCTGGATCCGTCGGAAAAGGTCCGCGACCTGCTTGCTCGCGTGCAGGCAGAGCAGGCGCGGCTCATGGACCACCAGCACGTCGGCCTCGCCGCCATCCACCGCGTGGTCGGGCTGGCCGAATTGTTCGACACGCTCACCGTTTTCGAGTCCTACCCCATCGATCGGGAGGCGCTGTCGCAGGCCTTGGACATCGCGGGCATGCGGGTGCTCGATGTCGAGGGCACCGACGCGACGCCGTACCCGTTGAACCTCATGGTGATTCCGCTGCGCGGCGAGGCCGGTGCGGGCGACGCCCTGCGCATCACGGTGAAGTTCATGGCCGATCAGCTGGAACCCACTGCGGCACAGATACTCCTGGACCGGTTCGTCCGGGTGCTCACCCAACTCGCCGAGAATCCGCACACCCTGGTTTCGCAACTGCGAAATTGCAGCGACGCCGAACTGGCCACGCTGGCACCGGTGCACGGGCCACCGCCCTTGCCGATGCGCACGCTGCCCGACATCCTCACCGCAGGCGCGCGCATCGATCCCGACGCGATCGCGGTCAGCTCGGGCGAGCTGCGAATGAGTTACGGCGACCTCGACGCCTGGTCCAACCGGTTCGCCCGGGTCCTGCTCCGCCGCGGGATCGGGCCTGAGATCTTCGTCGTGCTCGCGCTCACCCGGTCGCTGGAATCGGTGGTCGCCGTGTGGGCACTGGCCAAGACGGGGGCGGCCTTCGTCCCGCTGGATCCGAGCTATCCGGTGGAGCGGATCGAGCACATGCTCACCGATTCGAAGGCCCCGATCGGCGTCACCGTGACGGCTACCGGCGAAGACCTGCCCGGGTCCATCGACTGGCTGCTGCTCGACGACCTGAACACCATGCGCCGCGCCATGCTGGTCTCGGACGCGCCGATCACCGACGCCGAACGCGGCGGCCCGCTCGATATCGACCACACGGCCTACCTGATCTACACCTCCGGTTCCACCGGCAAGCCGAAGGCGGTTCTGCTCAGCCATCGCGGCATCGCGAATCTCGTTGCTGCCCAGCGCGAAACCCTGGCGCTCGACCCGACCGCCAGCGCACTCCAGGTCGCCTCCCCCAGCTTCGACGCCTCGGTCTTCGAGATGCTGACCGCGCACGCGGCGGGTGGACGCCTGGTGGTCTCACCGCCGGAGGTCTACGGCGGCGGCGAACTCGAGACGCTGCTGCGCACCGAGCGGGTCACCCACGCGGTGATCACCCCGTCGGCGCTGGCGACGATGGAGCCCACCGATCTCACCGAGCTGCGGGTGCTGTCGGTGGCCGGTGAGGCGGCCACCCCCGAGCTCATCGAGAAGTGGGCCGCGGGCAGGCGGATGGTGAATCTGTACGGCCCCACCGAGTTCAGCATCTGGGCAACCGGTCCCGCCGAACTGCTCCCCGGCGAACCGGTCACGATCGGCGGACCGATTCGCGGTGCGACACTGGTGGTGCTGGACAGCTGGTTGCGTCCGGTGCCGGTCGGCATCGCCGGTGAGCTGTATCTGGCCGGGCCCGCGCTGGCGCGCGGCTACTTCAACCGGTTCGAGATGACCGCGAGCCGGTTCGTCGCCAACCCGTTCGGCGTCGCCGGGGAACGGATGTACCGGACCGGCGACATGGTGCGCTGGGTCACGGGCGAGAACGCCGCGCTCACCCTGGAATACCTGGGCCGCAGCGACTTCCAGGTGAAGATTCGCGGCCTGCGGATCGAACTCGGCGAGATCGACGCGGTGCTCTCGCGCGACGCCGAGGTCGACTACGCGGTGACGATCGGACGCGAAGGACCGGCGGGCGCCACCGTGCTCGTGTCCTACGTGCTCGCCGTGCCCGATGTCGCACTCGACACCGAACGGTTGCGCGCTCAGGTCGCGGCGGAACTGCCGGGATACATGGTGCCCGCCTATATCGTCGTCCTGGACGATATCCCGCTCACTCCGGTCGGCAAACTGGACCGCAAAGCCCTGCCGATACCGGACTTCTCGGCCACCCAGCAGTCCTACCTCGCACCGCGCACACCGATCGAACAGGCCGTCGCCGCGGTGTTCGCCGATGTCCTCGGCAGCGAACGGGTGAGCGTCGACCAGTCCTTCTTCGAACTCGGCGGCAACTCGCTGAGCGCGACGAAGGTTGTCGCCCGGGTCAATTCGGCGCTCGGCTCCACCATCGCGCTGCGTGATCTCTTCGACGCGCCGAGCGTCGCCCAACTGTCGGCGCGGGTCGTCCCCGCCGCCGAGGGCAGTCCTGGCCTGCCCGCGCTGGCTCCCCGCCTGCGCCCGGACCGCATCCCCCTGTCCCCCGCCCAGCAGCGTATGTGGGTGCTCAATCAACTCGACCCCGACTCGTCGGCCTACAACATCGCGATCGCCCTGCGCCTCACCGGAACCCTCGATGTGGAAGCCATGCGCCGCGCTCTCGCCGACGTGGTCGAACGACAGGAGAGCCTGCGCACCCGCTATCCCGCCGACGCCGAGGGCCCGCGTCAGGTCGTCGTCGGCATCGATACCGCGGTTCCGTCGATGCCGCTGATCGACACCGAAGACGGCGCGCCACTGCGTGAGCAGATCAACGAACTGGCAGGCACCGGCTTCGACCTCACCCGTCAGGCACCACTGCGTGTCGGCCTGTTCCGCCTCAACAGTCACCCAGCCCAGACCGGACCCCGCAATGCCTATCGATCCGAAGACCCTGTGTCAGTGCATGTCATCGTCCTCGTCGTACACCACATCAGCGCCGACGGCGCATCGATGGCCCCCCTGGCGGCGGACCTGGTCGCCGCCTACTCGGAGCGGGTGTCGGGTACAGCACCCACGCAGCCGCCGCTCACGGTGCAGTACGCGGACTTCGCGCTGTGGCATCGCGAGCTTCTCGGCAGCGCGACGGATTCGGAGTCCGTGGCAGCACAGCAGATCCGGTACTGGCGCGAAACACTCGCGGGTGCACCGGATGCGCTGGAACTGCCCACCGATCGCCCCCGTCCGGCGGTGCAGACCATGAGCAGCGACGATATCGACTTCACCGTCGACGAACAGACCCACCGTGCGCTGATCGACTTCGCCGCCGCGAACAATGTCAGCGTCTTCATGGTCGTCCACGCCGCCCTCGCGGTGCTGCTGGCCCGGCTCGCCGGTACCGGCGATGTCGTCATCGGCACGCCGATCGCGGGTCGCGGTGCGGCCGCGCTGGACGATCTCGTCGGCATGTTCGTCAACACCCTCGCCCTGCGCACGCCGGTCGACCCCGGCACCGGCTTCCGGCAGCTGCTCGCCACCGTCCGCGACACCGACCTCGACGCCTTCGGCCACGCCGACGTACCGTTCGAGCAGCTCGTCGCGGCACTCGACCCCACCCGGTCGACCGCCCATCACCCGCTGTTCCAGGTGTCGCTGTCGCTGCAGAACTTCATCGAACCGGTGCTCGAACTGCCCGGGCTGCGTTTCGAGGTCGAGGACTTCGACCGCCGATCCTCGGCCTTCGACCTCACCCTGGACCTGCGCGAACGGTTCGACGAGACCGGCCCGGCGGGCATCGACGGCGTCCTCACCTACGCGACAGATCTGTTCGACGCCGCCACCGTCACCTCGTTCGCGACCCGATGGCGGCAGGTGCTCGCCACCGTCCTCACCGACATCGACATCCGCCTCGCCGATATCGACCTCCTCGCCGAATCCGAACGCGCGGAACTCGTCCCGGTCCACGGCCCCGCTACCGCGGGCACGACGACCTTGGCCGACCTGCTCACCGCCACCGCCGCGACCTTCCCCGACCGACCAGCCCTGGTTGCCGGCACTGCGACGGCCACCGCGACCCGGGCCACCGGCACCATCTCCCCGACCGAGCCCACCTCCGCCGACGCCGCGGCACAACCCACACAGGTATCCGACACGATCACCTACGGTGCGCTGCACGCCCGGTCGAATCAGTTGGCCAGGTTGCTCATCGAGGCGGGAGCGCACACGGAATCTGTGGTAGCCCTCGGTCTCCCCCGGTGTGTCGAGCTCCACGTCGGCATCTGGGCCGCGGCGAAGGTGGGCGCGGCGTTTCTGCCGGTCGACCCGAAACATCCGGCGGACCGCATCGACCACATGCTCTCCGATTCCGGCGCGCGAGTCGGGATCACCCTCGCCGCATACCGGCCGCAGCTGTCCGACACCACCCACTGGCTGATCCTCGACGACCCCGGCTTCGCCACCCGCGTGGGCGCCACCGACGACGCGGACCTCACCCCCGCGGAACTGCCGGTTCCGATCAGGGTCGAGAACCCGGCCTGGATGATCTACACCTCCGGCTCCACCGGTACCCCGAAGGGCGTCACCGTCACCCATCGAGGCTTGGCCGACCTGGTCGCCTCCCAGCGCACCGACCTCGCCCTCGACGAACACGCCCGGGTGATGCAGGTGGCCTCGCCGAGTTTCGACGCGTCGATCTTCGAGGCGCTCATGGCCTTCGGCTGCGGCGGCGCCTCGGTGATCGCCCCGCCGGATGTCTTCGGCGGCGCCCCCCTCGCGGAACTGATCGCCGCCGAGCAGGTCAGCCACATGGTGATCACGCCGTCGGCACTGGCCACCATCGATCCCGCCGACGTGTCGAGCCTGCGGGTGCTCGCGGTCGCGGGTGAGGCGGTCGGCCCCGATCTCGTCGCGCGCTGGTGCGGCGGCGCCGGCGGGCGGACGATGGTCAACCTGTACGGCCCGACCGAATACACCATCTGGGCAACAGGTTCCGCGCCGCTGTCCGCTGCGGAGCCGGTGACCATCGGCGCTCCCGTTCGCGGTGCGTCCGCACTCGTCCTCGACGACCGCCTGCGCCCGGTACCCGTCGGCGTCGCGGGTGAGCTGTACCTCGCGGGCACCGCGCTCGCGCGGTGCTACCACGCGCGGCCGAGCTTGACGGCAGCCCGATTCATCGCCGACCCCTTCGGCCTGCCCGGCGAATGCCTCTATCGCACAGGTGATCTGGTCCGGTGGACTCGCACGAACACCCCGGTACACAGCGTCCGCGCCACTCGGTCCGACAGCCCCGCCCTGTCCGAGAACCCCGCTGGCACGTCTCCAGGATTGGCGCTGGAATACCTCGGCCGCACCGACTTCCAGGTGAAGGTGCGCGGCCAGCGCATCGAGCTCGGCGAGATCGATGCGGTGCTCGGCGCCATCGACGGTGTCGATCTCGCGGTGACGCTGGGTGTTCCGGGGCCCACCGGCGCCACCGCCCTCGCCGCCTACCTGGTGCGCATGCCCGGCGCCGACCTCGACATCGCACATATCCGCGCCCTCGCCGCCGACACGCTCCCCGCGTACATGGTGCCCGCCGCGTTCGTGGTGCTGGACGAGATCCCCATCAACGCGGTCGGCAAACTCGACCGAAAAGCACTGCCGGAGCCGGTGTTCGTCACCGACGACACCCCGTACCGCGCACCGGAGACGCCGACCGAGCTGGTACTCGCCGAGGTCTACGCCGAACTGCTCGGTCGCGCACGGGTCGGCATCGACGACTCCTTCTTCGCCCTCGGCGGCGACAGCATCCTGGCCATCCAGCTCGTGACCCAGGCGAAGCTGCGCGGCGTGCACTGCACGCCGTTGCAGGTCTTCGAACACCGCACGGTGGCGGCGCTCGGTGCGGCCGTCGATGCCGCCGAGACGGTGGAAGCGCTGGCCGAACTGCCCGGTGGGGGCACCGGTGACCTGCCGCTGACACCGATCGTGCACTACATGGTCGAACGCGGCGGCGACTTCGACCGGTTCGCCCAGACCGCGGTGCTGGAACTGCCCGTCGGCATCGAACGCGCGCAACTCGTCGCCACTGTCTCGGCCGTGATCGACCGGCACGACATGCTGCGAGCCCGCCTGTGGGCAGCCGAGGACGGCTGGCGGCTGCGCGTGGCCGACCCCGGTTCGATCGAGGTCGACGCACTGGTGCACCGCACGGCCTTCGACGCCGCCATCGACCCGATCGAGCTGCGCGAATACGCCCAGACCGAGCTCGACTCCGCGATGAACCGACTGAATCCGGCGGACGGGGTCGTCCTGCAGTTCGTGTGGCTGGATCCGGTCGGCGACGCCGGCGCGCACACCGGGCCCGGACGCCTGATCATCGTCGCGCACCATCTCGCGATCGACAGCGTGTCGTGGCGAATCCTGGTGCAGGACTTGATCGCCGCATGGGCCCAGGTATCGGCGGGCGCCACCCCGATCCTCCCGGATATCGGCACCTCGATGCGGCGCTGGTCGCACGCCATGACCGAGCAGGCCCGTTCCGAGCGGCGCCGCGCCGAACTCCCGTACTGGCAAGCGGTGGTGCACGGCCCCGACCCGCTGCTCGGCGCCCGTCACCTCGATCCAGGCACCGACCAGGGCCAGACCGTCCGCCGCCTCGACATCGAGGTCGACGACAACACCACCACAGCGCTGCTCACCACCCTGCCCCGCCTGTTCCAGGGCAGTGTCACCGACGCGCTGTTCGCCACCCTGGCCGTGGCGCTGGTGCGCTGGCGTGCGCGCAGAGGCGTGGACGAACCCTCGGCGCTGCTGCGTCTGGAAGGCCATGGCAGACAGGAAGAAGTCGTGCCCGGCGCCGATCTGTCGCGGACCATCGGCTGGTTCACCAACCTGTACCCGGTGCGCCTCGATCTCACCGACATCGACATCGACGACGCGCTGGCGGGCGGCCCCGCCATGGGCGCGGCCATCCGCCGGGTCAAGCACGATCTGCTCGCGGTGCCCGACAAGGGCATCGGATTCAGCCTGCTGCGCTACCTGAATCCCGAAGCAGCCGAGCATCTTCCGACCCGGCTCCCCGGCCAGATCTGTGTGAACTACCTGGGCAGGCACACCTCGGTCGACACACCGCCCGGCCTGGAAGGTCTCGGCTGGCTACCGACCGACGCGCTCGGTGAGCTCGAGGCGGCCGAGCATCCGGAGGTGCCGATCATGTCGCCGATCGATATCAACGCCATGGTCGTCGGCAACCGGCTACAGGCCGACTTCGGTTACGCGGCACAGCTGCTGGATCGTGCGGACGTCGCCGAACTCGCGCAGCTGTGGGTCGAGGCACTCGACGCGGCGGCGCGATTCGCCGAAACCCCCGCGGCCCAGCTCGCTTCGGCCGACGAAGCCGCCGCCATGACCGCGCGCGCGGCAGCGGTCGCGGAGCCCGGACCGACCGGACTCGGTCTCGACGTGCTGCTACCGATCCGCCCCGACGGCGATCGACCCGCGCTGTTCTGCGTCCACTCCTCCTCCGGAATGTCGTGGAGCTACCTGGGGTTCGCCGAACAGCTCCGGCCGGGCCGCCCGATCTACGGGCTCCAAGCACCCGACCTCAGCGGCCGCGAACCCTCCGCCCGTTCCATCGAGGAATTCGCGCAGCGCTACGTGCGCGAGATCCGCGCGGTGCAGCCGAGCGGCCCCTATCACCTGCTCGGCTGGTCCTTCGGCGGACTCATCGCCCAGGCCATGGCGGTGCAACTGCAGGCGGCGGGCGAGCAGGTCGGCGTCGTGGCACTGCTGGACACCGATACCGCCGACATCGACGGCGACACCATCGAGCGGCTCTCGCCGGGCGCCTTCATCAATACCTTCGGCGCCATCTTCGGCATCGACGACGTGCCCGCCGAATCGACCGCCGAACAAGCGGCCGAGCTCATCACCGCCAGGCTCGGCGGGGTCGAGCTCATCGACGCGGCCACGATCGAGCGCATGGCGGGCTCCTACAACGCCTCCGCCGGCACCCGGACCGGATATCAGCGCCCGGTCTACCACGGCGACGTCGTCTATTTCCGCGCCACGGTCGATCCCGCCGAATGGATGGGCCCCGACGGCTGGCGGCCCTACGTCACCGGCGACATCACCGACCACGACGTCGACGTGACCCACGACGACATGACCAATCCCTACGCACTGTCGATCATCTCGCCACTGCTCGATGACCACTTGGAAGCAGGAGACCGGATATGAGCGTCGAACACACTCTCGTGCAGAGCAACCCGCGCACCGGCGGCGTCGTGGTCGAAGGGATCGAGAAGTCCTTCGGCGACGTGCACGCGCTGCGCGGCGTCGATTTCGAGGCCGCCCCCGGTGAGGTGCTCGGCATCCTCGGCCCCAACGGCGCGGGCAAGACGACGATGGTGAACATCCTGTCCACCCTCGTCACGCCCGACAGCGGGCGGGCGGTGGTCGCAGGCCACGACGTCGTCGCCGACCCCGCCGCGGTGCGCAAACGCATCATGCTCACCGGGCAGTACGCCGCGCTCGACGACATGCTCAGCGGCTACGAGAACCTCGTCATGTTCGGCAGGCTGATGGGGCTGCGCAAACCGGCGGCGCAGGTCAGGGCCAGGGAACTACTCGGCGAATTCGATCTGGAGAAGGCGGCGAATCGGCGCGTCGGCACCTATTCGGGCGGCATGCGGCGCCGCATCGACATCGCGTGCGGTCTCGTGGTGCGACCCGATGTCGTCTTCCTCGACGAACCGACCACCGGCCTCGATCCCCGCAGCAGACAGGGCGTCTGGGATCTGGTGCGCAGCTTCAAGACCGCGGGGATCACCACCCTGCTCACCACTCAGTATCTGGAGGAGGCCGACGCGCTCAGCGACCAGATCATCGTGATCGACCACGGCGTGGTGATCGCCTCCGGCACCGCCGACGAGCTGAAACACCGCACCGGCGGAAGCTACTGCGAGATCGTGCCGCTGGATCTGGAAGGGCTACCCACCATCGTCGCCGCGCTCGGCTCATTGCTTCCCGCGGAGAACCTGGCCGCGCTCACTCCCGAATCGGATCGCATCACCATCCCCGCGCCCGACGGTGCCAAGACACTCGCCGAGGCCCTGCGGCGACTCGACAACGCCTCGGTCGAACTCGTCGACATCGCCCTGCGCAGGCCCTCACTCGACGATGTGTTCCTGCAGCTCACCGGTCACCTCGCCTCGACCGAGGACGAATCGGCGGCCACCCCATGACCGCCATCACCTGGAACACCTCCGTGCGCGCGACACCGGAGACGGTGCAGCAGTGGTGGGTCCTGAGCACCCGGCTGATCGTGCCCTCGATCAAGACCGGCGAGTTCCTCGCCTCGGTGCTCGCGCCCGCGGCCTTCACGGCCAGCTTCTACATCCCGCTGAAAACGGTGATGACGTTCTCCGGCAACGGTTTCAGCAGTTACGCCCAATACATGATGCCGCTGGTGATCCTGCAGGCCGCCGCGTTCACCGCCATCTCGGCGGCGTTCCGCTCGGCCACCGATTCCGTGGCGGGCCTCAACCGCCGCTTCGGCGCGATGCCGCTGCGCCCGCTGGTTCCGGTCGCGGCGCGGATGTCGGCCAACCTGTTCCGGCTGCTGATCGCGCTGGCCGCGGGGATCGCCGCGGGCTATGTGATCGGCTTCCGATTCCGGCTCGACGCCGCGCACACCCTCGGCTATCTGGCATTCTCGGTACTCATCGGACTCGCGTTCACCCTCGGCGCGGATGTGATCGGCACGCTGTCCAAGAGCCCCGAAGCCACCTCGCAGGCGCTGCTGCTGCCCCCGTTGATCTTCGGCATGCTCTCGACCGGTCTCGCACCGGCGAGCCAGTTCCCGGAGTGGATCCAGTGGTTCGTGCGCAATCAACCGGTCTCCCAGTTCGCGATCGTGTTGCGCGCGCTGGCCGGTGACACCAAGGGCAACGCCGGGACGGTGACCTGGTCGCTGGTGACCCCGTCGCTGCTCTGGCTGGCCGCGATGCTGGCGATCTGCGCGCCGGTGGCCATCCGGCTGAGTTCCAGGAGGGCCTGATGGCAGAACACTCGGAGACCTCGGCGGTGTCGCTGCTGCGGCACACACTGATCCAGACCGAGCGGCTGCTGGTGCGCTGGGCACGCAACCCGGTCACGCTGCTCGAGACCTTGCTCATCCCCTGTCTGCTGCTGGTGATGCTCAATATCGTGGTGGGCGGTCAGATCGAGAAGTTCACCGGCGACGATGCCCTCTACGGCTCGGTGCCGATGGTCGCCCTCGTCGGCGCGCTGTCCGGCGCCGTCGCGAGCGGCGTGCTGCTCGGGCGTGAACGCGACGCGGGTCTGCTGGCCAGATTCTGGGTGCTGCCCGTGCATCGTGCGTCGGGCCTGATCTCGCGCATCCTCGCCGAGGGCTGCCGGATCCTGCTCGGCACCGTGACGGTGCTGATCGTCGGCTACCTGCTCGGGTTCCGCTTCCACCACGGTCCACTGGCCGGCCTGGTATTCCTGGCGATCCCCGTGGTGTTCGGCCTCGCCTTCGCCACCATGGTCACCGCCGTCGCCGTCTACAGCGCGAAGGCCTCACTGGTCGAGGGCATCACGATCCTGGCCTCGCTGATGATGTTCTTCAGCACCGGATTCGTGCCGCTCGTCGCCTTCCCGACCTGGATTCAGCCGGTGGTGCGCTACCAGCCGATGTCGGTGGCCGTCGACGCGATGCGCGGACTGTCCGACAAGGGTCCCATCGCCGTACCGCTGCTGCTCACCCTCGCCTGGTCCGGCGCCGCGCTCCTGGTGTTCGCCGTGCCCGCCGCCGTCGGCTTCCGGCGCGCGAGCCGCCGGTAGCTCGGCCCGCGGCATTCACGCCGTCGGCTACGCAGTACCCTCGTGCGCATGCTGGCGAGCGTCCGAAACCGCACCCGATTCCGTCGCACCGCAGAGCAGGGCGGGCGCGTCCGCTCACGCGGCTTCGTCGTGGCTGCCGCGGTGCTGTGCGCCGCCGTGTTCACCGCGGGATGCGCGGACAAGCACGACGACGCGAGCACGATCATCCGCACCACCACGAATATCGCCGGTGCGGGCGTGGTCGGGGCCGATCGCGACACCGCGACCGCGTGCCCGTTGCCGAGTGCGCCCGACGCGGGCCCCGGCGGCACCCGAACGGTGACTCACACCGCCGGTACCTCGCAGGTTCCCGCCGACCCGCAACGCATCGTCGTGCTCACCACCTCGGCGCTCGACGCGGCCTGCGCGGTCGGTCTGTGGGAGCGGGTCGCGGGCGCGGTGACCCTCGACGGCGACCGTTCGCAGCCGATGTACCTGGGGTACGGCGTGGTGAAGGTGCCCAGCATCGGACCGATCGGTCAGCCCGATCCGGCTCGCATCGCCGAGCTGAAGCCCGATCTGATCCTCGGCGACGTCGCACCGGCCGCGGGCGGGTACGAGGCGCTGAGCAAGATCGCGCCCACCGTGCTGATCGGTGCGGGCGGCAGCTGGCAGTCCGATTTCGCCGCTTATTCCGCGGGGATGAACCGCAACGATGCCGCCGAAACCGCCCTGCAGAACTACCTCACCGAGGCGCACGACCTCGGCCCCGCACTGAACGCGCGCCAGTCCCAAGCTTCGGTGCTGCGCTTCACCGCCGACACCACGCAGGTCCAGGGCGCCGAAACCTTCGCCGCCCACGTCCTGTCCGATGTCGGCGTCCAGCGTCCGACCGCCCAGCGCGGACCGTCCTTCGACATCACCGAAGCCGACCTCGCCACCAAAGCCGAAGGCGACATCATCTACGTGATGTTCGACGGCCCGGACGGCGAGAAACACGGCAAACAGGTCCTGCGCTCCGACCAGTTCGAGGAACTGGGCGCCTCGACCGACAAGCGGGTCTTCGCGGTCGACGACAAGATCTGGCACACCACAGGGCTCACCGCCGCCCGCGCGGTCCTCACCGACCTGCGCAACAGCCTCAACGGTTACGTCACCGATTGACTCCCAGCTGACTCCCAGCATCTTCGCAGTCCCAGCGCAGTCCACCTGCTTAGCGTGGTCGGCAACAAGGCAGCGAAGGAGCAGCTATGGGCGAGCACGATCTGGGACTCGGGCACGATCTTCGAGTGATGTCACGGCGGCGAGCGCTGAGTTTCCTCGGCGTCGCCGGGGTCGCGGCAGCGGCGGCGGGTTGCGCGGCCGCGACCGACAGCTCCGGCACGAGCACGAGCTCGGCCGGCAGTGCCACCTCCGCGTCAGCGCAAACACCCGCCGCGGCACCGCAGGAGACGGCGGGCCCCTACCCGGGTGACGGTTCCAACGGACCCAATGTCCTGATCGAATCCGGTGTGGTGCGCTCCGATATCACCACCAGCTTCGGCGCGTATTCCGGTACCGCCCAGGGTGTTCCGATGACACTCACGCTGAATCTGCGCGACCTCGTGAAGAACGCGGCAGGCACCGGAATGGCGGTGTACGTCTGGCATTGCGACCGCGAGGGCCGGTACTCCCTCTACACCGAGGGCGCCACCGAACAGAACTACCTGCGCGGTGTCCAGGTGGCCGACGACGACGGCACCGTACGGTTCACCTCGATCTTCCCCGCCTGCTACGCCGGGCGCTGGCCCCACATCCACTTCGAGGTCTACGACTCCCTCGCCACCGCGGTCGCGGGCGACAACGCCCGCCTCACCTCCCAGATCGCCCTCCCCCAAGACGCGTGCACCGCCGTCTTCGACGCCGACTCCGGATACGTGAACAGCACCCGCAACCTGTCCGGCGTGACCCTCGCCTCCGACGGCGTCTTCGGCGACGGCTGGGACGCCGAACTAGCAACCGTCACCGGCACCCCGGCCACCGGCCTGTCCGTCGCACTCACCATCGGCGTAGCAGCCAAATCCCAGAACACCCAGTCCGACAATGGTTTCCCTGGCTCGCCGCCCGCGGGCAACGGCGCGCCGGGCGGCCCGCCACCCGGCGGGCCAGCACCCCGCTGACGAGTCCGCGGGTACTGACGCCGAACGGTCGGGTAGCCGTGAGCCCGCTATCCTCAGGACGCGACTCTGTCGCGCCATCGCTGGGGAGGGTCGATGAACAACAGCCGCACTACGTCTTTGCCACGGCTACCGGACTGTTCGCGGCTGGCAACGTTGACCGCAGCCCTCGGTACCGCGGTACTGATCGGTGGCGTCACGCTCGGCCTCTACAGTCGGTTCCTCGCCGCGGCGAACCCGGTCACGCCACAAGACGATGCTCCAGCCGAGCTACCCGATGCCCTGGGAATGTCGGCCATCGTGGTCGGCGGCGCGGCACTGCTCGTCGTCGCTGTCGTTCTCCTGGCGGCGCGACGACTGCGCGCCGCAGGTTTCGGCAACCCCGGCGTGACGATATATCTGGTCTCGGCCGTCGCCATCGGGCGCACAGTGCAACTGCACGTTCCGTCCGTCACGGAGCAGATATTCGAGCACTACACAGCCTTTCCCCGGCTGCCCACCGCGCTCGCCGCCTGGGTTCTCGTGTGCCTCGGCATCCTTGCCCTCTGCTATCCCCTCACCGTCGCACCACGTTTCACACCGACGACGCGCACGATCGCGGTGCCTGCCACGATCGGCCTGCTGCTATGCGCGCTTGCCACCGGCGCGGCGCTGCGGGCCGGTGACGACGACCGGTCCGTCGACCATCGCACCGCCGCTTCGGTAGTCGCACCGCCCATCCCGAATCGACTGGGGCAAGAGCGATTTCGCATGGACCTGGAGGAAGGAAGCAGCACAGTCGTCGGTGGTCCCGGCTTCGTCGTCGGCACCACAGCCGGCATCACGGCCTATGACGGAGCGACGGGCACTTTCCGCTGGAACTACCTACGGCCGGACGCCGCCGAAAGCGGTGTTTTCCACCGCGCGGAAAACCTGCTGTCCATCCCGGCCGAGAATGTTGTCGTCACCAGCTGGAACCACCTGGGGTGGATCGCATTCGACGCCACCACCGGCGAAAAGCTCTGGACCGAATCCGAATTCGCCGATGACAGCCGATCCGAGATGCGAGTCGCCCGAGGCTTCGGCACCGCCGGCGAAACCGCGCTTGCCTTGGTCGATGACGAACTCTTCGGCGTTTCGCTCGGTAACTTCGCCCGGTACGACGCTCGCACCGGGCGACACATGTGGTCCGAACCTGCCCCACCCGAGGGTTGCGCCAAGAAGGGGTCGCAGATCGCGGTCACCGCCCCCGCGGTCTACCACGTCCTGATCTGCCGCAAGGCGGAGTCCGCGTGGACCACCGTTCTCGCACTCGATCCCGCTACCGGCACGCAGATCGCGAAGCGGGATCTCCCCAACCCCGACCCCGATCGCGCACCGACGGTTTCCGTGCGCAAGGACGCGCTGTCGGTCGACTGGCGCTACCGGAACGCACCGCTCGACCACCTGGTCGTCACCTCTCCCGAACTGCTCAGCATTGCCGCCGTCACAGCCGGCCATGTCGAGGTGATCGCCCTCGATCCCGCGACCGGCACGGTCGTCACCATCTCCGGGGATACCGGAATCACTCTGTCGGAGGGTGGGGATCCAGCTCGGTCACGGGCCGACCCCGTAGCACGATCGGTCAGCCTGAAACCGTCCGACTCGATGCTGCTGACCGAAGAACTGGTCACTGTCAGCGGGGAGCAATTGCGTACCTGGCGGCGAGAAGACCTCGCCGAGAACCCATCCCCGGTACCACTCGGATCCGGACAGGCTTCCCAGATCATTGCCGCACCCGGCATAATCCTGGTCCCCTTCACCGACAAATCCGCAGGCCGACAGCTGATCGGATTCGCGCCCTGACCACAGGCGCCGCACAGCGACCTCAGTGCCCTGAACGGTCCGCGGCGGCGGCCAGTCCCAGGTGCACGATCTCGATGAAGGCCGTGAGATCTCTGATCAGGACGTCGATGTCGCCTGTCGCGCCCGCGTCGGTGTGGAGCCAGTCGGCGACGGTTTCGAACAGGCCGCCGATCGCGGAGACAGCGAGGGCGTGCAGGTCGACGCCGATTCCCGCGGGGGGCACGAATCCGTATTCGCGCCACAGGGTTTCGAGGAACTGGGCGGCCCAGCGGCGGTTGACGCGCCGCTGCTGTTCGACCTTCGCCGAAATGCCGCTGGCCTCACCGAAAGTCACCTTCGCTACCCGGGGGTCGTCGACCATCGAGTGGGCGAAGGCGCCGATCACGGCGGCGACCACCTCGTCGCGGGTGCCCGGGGATTCCGACAGCGCGGTGGCGACCCTGTCCTGCGCGCGTTCGCTCTGCTGCTGCAGCAACGCCAGATAGCAGTGTTCTTTGCTGTCGAAGAGCTCGTAGAAGGCCTTGTTGCCGACGAAGGCGGTCTGGCAGATCTGCTCGATCGCGGTGTTGACGTAGCCCTCGGCGGCGATCAGGTCGAAGGCGGCGGCCAGGATCTGTTCGCGCCTGCGCGCGCGGCGCTGTTCGGCGTCCAGGCCCTGGATGCGCCGGGAGCGGACTTGGCTCTTGTCGGTCGACGTCACGCAGCTCAGCCTACAGATTGCCGAATATAAACAAGAACTCTTGTTCTCAACAAGACGTCATGCTGTAATCAGCATCACCTATCGAAGGAGATGCCATGCAGCGCAGCACGGCCACCTGCCGGTCGCCCCGGCTCCGACGGCTCGGCGCCCGAGCCCTGCCCCTGCTCGCGATGACGGCGCTGGCGGCAGGGGGTCCGGCGGGCGCCCAGGATTTCGAACTGCCGCCACTGCCGAACGAGGCGCAGGTGTATCCGGCGGTCGTGCCGATCCCCACACCGCAGCACGACCCCTGGTACGCCGATCCGGCCGACCTCGCCGGCTACGCCAACGGCGACGTGATCCGCAGCCGGGTGGTGCAGACCCACGTGCTCGGCCTCCCGGCTCCCGTACACACCACCCAGCTCCTGCTCCGCAGCTCCGACGTACACGACAACCCGATCGCCACCGCCACCACCGTGCTGATGCCGGGCATCCCGTGGCCGGGTCCCGGTGCGCGCCCGCTGATTTCGTATCAGGAGGCGATCGACAGCCTCGGCCGCCAGTGCAATCCGTCCTACACCCTGCGCGCGGGCATCCAGAAGGAGGTGGCCATCATGAGCCAGTTCCTTGCGGCGGGCGCGGCCGTGGTGGTCACCGATTTCGACGGCACAGAGAACACGATCATGTCGCCCAGCGAGGGCCGGATGGTGCTCGACGGCATTCGCGCGGCCCAGCGCGGCGGTCTCGGGCTCGACGCCGCACCGGTGGGGCTGTGGGGCTATTCCGGGGGCGGCAACGCGTCCGCCTCGGCCGCCGAGCAACGCCGCCACTACGCTCCCGAGCTCGACATCAAGGGCAGCGCGCAGGGCGGAATCCCCGGCGACAAGGTTGCGATCGCCCCGTTCGCGATCTCGGGACAGCAGCCGCAAGCCAACTTCACCGGCTGGCTCGCCGTGCTCGGACTGGCTCGCGAATACCCCGACTTCGACGCCCAACTACAGCGATACTTGACTCCGGAAGGCCGCCGAGTGGCCGACGACCTGCGGGAACGTTGTCTCTACACCTCCGTGGCGACCACCCTGCTCCGCCCGATGACGCAGTACCTGACCGATCCGGAGGCCGCGCTGGCCGCCGCGCGACCCGCACTGTCCGCCGCGAGTTTCGGCAGACCCGAGAACACCCCCGATATGCCGCTGCTGATGTGGCATTCGACCACCGATCAACTGCTGCCCGCCGAACTGGCGATCGACAAGATCGCCGCCGACTACTGCGCCCGCGGCGTGAACATGCGGATGATCCGGGTGCCGTTCTCCGAGCACATCAGCGCCGAGATCGTCCCCGAACTGGGCACGGTCGCCTGGTTGCTCGCGGTCACCGCGGGCGCCGACCCGGGGCCGCGAGTATGTTGAGCGCCGCCAAGACCTCGCTACGCCAGATCCGCGCCCTGGCACGGGCCGGGATCATCGATCCGCGTCGTCCCGCGCAGATCCTGCGCACCGCCCGCACCATGCGCGCGTTCGGCCCGATCGCCGGTGGGATCCGTTCCTCGGCGCGCCGCGCACCCGACCGCATCGCGCTGATCTGCGACGGCGAGCGGGTCAGTTACCGGGAACTCGATCAACGCACCGACGCACTCGCGGCCAGCTGGCACGCCGGCGGCCTCGACGCGGGTGACACGGTCGGCGTGCTCTGTCCCGACGGAGTGCGGCTCGTCGAATCCATGGCCGCCACCGCGAAACTCGGCGCTCGACTGGTGCTGCTCAATACCGGCTTCGGCGCGGCGCAGTTGCGTGACGTGCTGGACCGGGAGAGGGTCAGCGCACTCGTGCTCGACCCCGCCCTGTCCACGATGGCTCAGGATCTACCCGAACGGATAGTCCTGCTGGACAGCGTGATTCGCTCCGAGGCCCCACCGATCGGCACCCCCGCACAGCAGGGCGGTTTCGTCCTGCTCACCGGCGGCACCACAGGGACGCCCAAGGGCGCACCACGACGAGTCGAATCACCCTTGGCCGCCGCACAATTCGTCGACCGGGTCCCGCTCCGACGCGGGCAGACGGTGCTGCTGTGCGCGCCGCTGTTCCACGGCACCGCGCTGTCCCAGTTCATCCTCTCGCTGAATCTGGGGTCGACGATCGTGCTGCACGGCAGGTTCGACGCCACCCGCGCGCTCGCCCAGATCGCCGAGCATCGCGCCGACATGGTCGTGCTGGTACCGACCATGCTGCGCCGCGTCCTCGATCTGGGCCCGAAGCCGTTGTCCACCACCGATACCAGCTCCCTGCGAATCGTGTTCACCGCCGGAGCGGCGTTGCCGTCGGCGTTGGGCACCAGGGCGATCGACACCTTCGGCCCGGTGATCTACAACTTCTACGGCTGCACCGAAACCGGTACGGCCACCATCGCGACCCCGCGAGACTGGATCGCCGCACCGGGCACCGTGGGCAAACCCCCGGTCGGGATCACCGTCGCGCTCTACGACGCCGACGGCACCCGGATCACCGAGCCCGGCGCGGTCGGCACCGTCTACGTGGGCAACACCATCGCCTTCGAGGGCTACTCCGGTGGCGGGTCCAAGCAACTCCGTGGCGGTTTGATGAGCACCGGCGATCTCGGTCATTTCGATTCCGGCGGAAGGCTTTTCATCGACGGACGCGATGACGACATGATCGTCTCCGGCGGTGAGAACGTCTTCCCCGGCGAGATCGAGGACCTGCTCTACCGGCACCCGTCGATCACCGAAGCGGCCGTGATCGGTGTCCCCGACGAGGAATTCGGTCAGCGGCTCGCCGCGTTCGTGGTGCCCGCGGGCGAGATGGACGCCGAGACCGTGCGCGACTACGTGAAAACCCATCTCGCCCGTTTCAAGGCTCCCCGCGACGTGCTGTTCGTCGACGAACTGCCCCGCACGCCCACGGGCAAGATCGATCGCCGCGGTCTGGCCGCGCTCGGCTGAACGGACCAGGCGGCGCCGACGAGGGGTCGACGCCGCCGGCTCGATCGAGAAAACCACTGGTAGACGGCCGATTGCTATCATGGCCAGCAGTGCTCCATGACGTCGCGACGCCGCTCGGCCACCCAGCGCCCGAGGAGGAACCATGGCTCAGCATTCCGATGATCGAGTCCCACCCGCATCCGACAACGCCGCCGATCTCGACCTGCCGTGGGCGCCCCGCGACCACCGCCCTGGGACCGCTGACTCAGCGCAGTCCGCGAAAGAACGCGCGGATGTCGCCGACCAGCAGGTCCGGCACTTCCATCGCCGCGAAGTGGCCGCCTCGATCGAACTCCGACCAGTGCACGATGTCGGCGGCGGCGTAGCGCCGGATCGCGATGTCCTCGGCGAAGACCGCGACGCCGACGGGCGTGGTCAGCGGCGTGGTCTCCCTGGAGCGGACGTGGGTGGCCTCGTAGTACAGCGCGGCGGATGAACCCGCGGTGCCGGTGAGCCAATACAGCATCACGTTGGTCAGCAGCCGATCCCGGTTCACCGCGTCCTCGGGCAGGCCCGCGGCCGGGAACGTCCACTCCTTGAACTTCTCCACGATCCACGCGAGCTGGCCGATCGGCGAATCGTGCAGGCCGTAGGCCAGGGTCTGCGGGCGTGATGCCTGGATCGTGAAGTAGCCGTTGCCCTCGCCCTTGAACCGGGCGAGGCGCTCCAGCCGGGCGAGCTCGGCGGGCGTCATCGTCGCCTTCTCGTCGTCGGAGACCGGGCCGAACGGGATGTAACCGAAGGTCGCGGCATTGACGTGCACGCCGATCACCTTGTCACCGCCCGCGCGCCCCACCTCCGGCGTGACGAACGCGCCCCAGTCACCGCCCTGTGCGCCGTAGCTCTCGTAACCGAGCCTGCTCATCAACTCCACCCACGCCTTGCCGATGCGCGCCGGATCCCAGCCCTCCTCGGCGACCGGACCGGAGAAGCCGAAGCCGGGCAGCGACGGGATCACCAGGTGGAAGGCGTCGGCCGGATCGCCGCCGTGGGCCGCGGGGTCGGTGAGCGGACCGATCACATCGAGGAACTCGACGACCGAACCCGGCCAACCGTGCGTGAGGATCAGCGGCGTGGCGTCGGGATTCGCCGAACGTACGTGCAGGAAATGGATGCGCTGGCCGTCGATCTCGGTGGTGAACTGCGCGAACTTGTTCAGTTCCGCCTCGGCCGCGCGCCAGTCGTAGGAGGTGCGCCAGTATTCGGCCAGCTCGCGCAGGTACGCGACCGGCACACCGCGACTCCACTCGGCGCCGGGCTGCTCGGCGGGCCAGCGCGCGTCGGTCAGCCTGGCCTGCAGACAGTCCAGCTCGGACTGCGGGATGTCGAGGTGGAACGGGATGATCTCGTTGCTCATGAGGACAACGTTATGACCACAAGCGGACACCTTCTGTCCTATAGAACTGGCAGAGTCGAATTCGTGAAAGAAACTTCGGCGCGGCTGCTTCGGCTGCTCGCGCTCCTGCAAACCCGGCGCGAATGGTCCGGCGACGAGCTCGCCGCGCGCCTGGACGTGAGCACCAGAACAGTGCGCCGCGATGTCGACAAGCTGCGCGCGCTGGACTACCCGGTCCGCGCGGTGAAGGGCATCGACGGTGGGTACCACCTCGAGGCGGGCGCGCAGCTGCCGCCGTTGCAGCTCGACGACGAGGAAGCCGTCGCGATGGCGATCGCGCTGCGCACAGCGTCGATCAGCGGAGTGAGCGGCATCGGCGAGACCGCACTCAGCGCGCTGGTCAAACTCGAGCAGGTGCTGCCCGCGCGATTGCGGCACCGGGTGCACGCCATGCAGGTCTCGAACGTCCAGACCCCCGGCCGGGCTCGCGTCGATGTCGATCCGGCGGTGTTGTCCGCCATCGCGGCCGCGTGCCGCGACCGTCAACGCCTGCGATTCGACTATCGCAGCGGCGACCGCGAATCGCGTCGCGAGACCGAACCGCACGAACTCGTCACCTGGGGCCCACGCTGGTACCTCGTCGCCTGGGATATCGACCGCGACGACTGGCGCACCTTCCGCGTCGACAGAATGCAGCCCACAATCCCGGTGGGCCCGCGGTTTTCGCCGCGCGAGATCCCCGGTGGCAACGCGGCGCAACACGTGGCGAAAGGTGTCGCCCAACTCTGGCCCTACCGCGCCACCGTGCGGCTACACGTCCCCGCCGACTCCGAACAAGCGCGCTCGGCCGCCACCTACGGCACCATCGAACCGATCGACGCCGACACCTGCCGCCTGGAGATCGGCGCCGACAACCCGCGCGGCCTGACCTTCCTCCTCGGCGCCCTCGACACCGATTTCGACATCGAACGCGGCCCCGAACTGACCGAGCACCTACGCCGGATCGCCGCCCGCTACTCCCGCGCGATCAGCGTGGCGCCGGAGTAGCGCGGCGACGAAGCCGGGTCAGCCCGCGATGTCCAGCGCGGCCGCGTCGATCAGATCCACGACCGCGCCAGGCTGCGAGGCCAGCGAGGCATGGCTCGCGGCGAGTTCGATGGTCTTGCGCGGGTTCATCCGCGCGGCCATCCGCCGCTCGTTGTCGGGGTGGATCATCCGATCCTCGGTGGACACCTGGTACCAGGTGGGCTTCACCTTCCAGGCAGGCGCGGTCACCGTGTCACCGAACGTCGAGCCGAGTGGCGCCTTCTGCGTCACGGCCATCACCAGCGCTTCCTCGGAAGTCAGGTCCTGGCAGAAGCTTTCGTGGAACTTGTCCTGCGCGATCCACAGGTAACCGTCAGAGTCCGGCGCGATGTTCGCGAACGCGGCGGGCGGCAACTGCTCGCTGATCGCACCGGGGCTCTCCCCCGCGTCGGGCGCGAAGGCCGCGACGTAGACCAGGCCCGCCACGTTGGGCAGATCACCGGCTTCGGTGATCACCGCGCCACCGTAGGAGTGACCGACCAACAGCACCGGGCCGTCGATCTGCGCCACCATTTTCCTGGTGCGCTCGGCATCGTCGGCCAGCGAGGTGAGCGGGTTCTCGACCGCGTACTGCCCCGGATAACCGCGTCGGTTCAATTCCACGATCACCTTCGCCCAGTGCGCGGCGCCACCCCAGAATCCATGGACCAGAACGATTGTCGGCTTGGCAGCCATTGCGAGGCCTCTCTCTCGGTCGGATTTCTCGCCTGCCGGATCGGCCCGATACCGCGGAGCCGATTGACGCGACGAGCACCATTGACGATATTTGGATGATGAGGCAAATACCATGACCGAAGACCCGGTATATTTTGCCGATCAACCGATCGTCGGTGACCCCCTCGCGCGAGACACCACCCTCGACGCCCTGTCGGACATCCTGCACACCGTCCGGCTGCGCGGCGATCGGCTCATCCGCTGCGCACCCCCGGCACCCTTCGCGATCGGGCTGCCCGGCGGCATCCGGCTGCTGCACATCGCCGAACGCGGAGACCTCGAGCTCCGCGTGGGCGACCGGTCCTACACCCTGCGTGACGGTGATATGGCGCTGCTCGCGCGCGGCGACCCGCACGTGATCTCCGTGGGCACACCCTCGGTGCCCGCACGCGGGCTCACCGCCGCCGACAGCGTCCGCCGCGTCACCGAACTCGCCGATCCGGCGGCGCCACGCTGGGTCACCGGCACCTTCGGCGTCGAGGAGGCTATCGCCGATCCACTGCTGTCGGTCCTGCCGCCGGTGGTACTGATCCGGGCGGGAGGCGACGACCGTGATTGGCTGACGCCGAGTCTGCACCTGCTCGTCGTCGAGATCACCGACGCCAGACCAGGTGCCGCAGTGATGATCTCGCGCATCCTGGACCTACTGTTCATCCACGCGCTGCGGGCCTGGTCCGCCGACGACACGACCGCGCCCGGATGGCTCACCGCCGCCCTCGACCCCGCCCTCGGTCCGGTACTCACCAGGATCCACAACAATCCGGACCGCGCGTGGCCGATCGCTGAACTCGCGGCCGAGGCCGCGATGTCGCGGTCCACGTTCACCGATCGGTTCACCCGGCTGCTCGGGCAGTCACCCGGCGCCTACGTCACCGACCGGCGCCTCGAACACGCGGCCCGCCTTCTCGGCTCGACGGCCGAACCGGTCGGCCGGATCGCCGGCGCCGTCGGCTATCACTCGGAAGCCGCGTTCAACCGCGCTTTCCACCGCCGGTTCGGCATGCCACCGCTGCGGTGGCGCAAACGCGGTCATCCGAAGACCGCGCCATAGACAACGACGGCGCACCCGAACAGGTGCGCCGTCGTTCACAGTACTGGCGCGCTCAGAACTCCCAGTCCTCGTCTTCGGTGTTGATCGCCTTACCGATGACGTAGCTGGAACCCGAACCCGAGAAGAAGTCGTGGTTCTCGTCGGCGTTGGGCGACAGGGCCGACAGGATCGCCGGGTTCACCTCGCACTCGTCCTTCGGGAACAGGCCCTCGTAGCCGAGGTTCATCAGCGCCTTGTTGGCGTTGTAGCGCAGGAACTTCTTGACGTCCTCGGTGAGGCCGACCTCGTCGTAGAGGTCCTGGGTGTAGTCGACCTCGTTGTCGTAGAGCTCGAAGAGCAGCTCGAAGGTGTAGTTCTTGAGCTCGTCGCGCTCGGCCTGGGAGACCAGCTCGAGGCCCTTCTGGTACTTGTAGCCGATGTAGTACCCGTGCACGGCCTCGTCGCGAATGATCAGCCGGATCATGTCGGCGGTGTTGGTGAGCTTGGCCCGCGAGGACCAGTGCATCGGCAGGTAGAAGCCGGAGTAGAACAGGAAGCTCTCCAGCAGCGTGGAGGCCACCTTGCGCTTGAGCGGGTCGTCGCCGTTGTAGTAGCCCAGGACGATCTCCGCCTTGCGCTGCAGGTTGCGGTTCTCCTCCGACCAGCGGAAGGCCTCGTCGATCTCCTTGGTGGAGCACAGGGTGGAGAAGATCGAGCTGTAGCTCTTGGCGTGCACCGACTCCATGAACGCGATGTTGGTGTACACCGCCTGCTCGTGCGGGGTGATCGCGTCGGGGATCAGCGAGACCGCGCCGACGGTGCCCTGGATGGTGTCGAGCAGCGTCAGGCCGGTGAAGACCCGCATCGTGAGCTGCTTCTCGTCGGGCGTGAGGGTGTTCCAGGACGGGATGTCGTTGGACACCGGGACCTTCTCGGGCAACCAGAAGTTGCCGGTCAGCCGATCCCAGACCTCGGCATCCTTCTCATCAGGCACCCGATTCCAATTGATGGCCGACGCCCGATCGATGAGCTTCATTCCGCCTCCACACCTTTCCGCCAGACCTGTTGACCCGCACCCGCCGCCGTGCGCGAAGCCCTTCACCCACAAACACTACTCGTAGTGGGTGACAACCTCGGGGAGCACTACAGCTTGTGTTGCGGCGCGCGGAACTCGACCCGACCGGCCGAACACCCACACCACACACGCGGCCCCCATTGTGCGGCACGATCGCGAACTCACCACCATCGCATCGCCAGTGATTCGCCACATGTGTGCCGGCACCCGCTGCACCGGTGAGCGCCGCCACTGCCCGGCGCACCCGGGCCCGGTGCGGATCCGGGGCGCCGATTCCGGCACACTGGGCATTCGACAGGGCTCGAACGTGAGCCGGAGGGAGGCGGGAGTCGTCCCGCGCGAGGGGGATTGTCGATGCTGTGGCGTCGTTGCGCGGTGGCCGCCGCTGTCATGATCGGGCTCACCGCCTGCCAGGAGGAGCTGCCCGGGCACCGGCCGGTCACCCCGATCGAGGCGGCGTCCGCGATGCCCGCGTACTGGAAGACGGCGCCGACCTCCGACGATCAGCGCCTCGAACTGCTGCGCCGGCTGCGCGCGATCGACCCGTGTGCGCTCATCCCCCGGACCGACCTGGCGAAGATCGGCACCTTGCTCGCGGTCGAGAACGACGGCCCGAACAAGTGCGAAGCGACGTTCGACTCCGCCGAGAGCGGCAAGGGCACCTCGGTCAGCTGGGCGATCGGCGTCGCGCCGACCGGGTACGGCTGGGGACAGTCCCGGCGCGAGGAGGTCGACGGCATCACCGTCGGCGTTCTGCGCGATCTCGACAACGGCCCCCAGGTCGAAGGACAGCTCGACCGAAGTTGTCTCGCCACCGCGGCTTTCGCCAATACGACCACGCTCCCGGTCCACGTGCGAACACCACTGGGCACCGAACCGTGCCCGGCCGCCCAGTCCGCACTGGCCCGCGCGATGGGCGGACTCGCCGCCGAACCAGCACAGGGCACCTCCCCGGACACCCCGCGGACCGCACTGCACGGCAAGGACCCGTGCGAGGTCGCCACCGCGCTCGACACTGCGGTCACCGTCCTCGACCTACGGATATGGTCCTGCCAGTTCACTTTCCGAGGTGCGGCCATCGATGTGGACTACGGCTACGAGGCGCGCGGCTACGCGGACACCGGCAAGTCCCTCTTCACCGTCAACGGCCACACAGGGTACGGCCCCAGCGACGACACGAGCGAATACGCCTCGTACACAGCGATAGTCGGCCCCAGCCTGCCCGGACCCGGATCCGAGCTGATGGGCCCCGCCGTCCCCACCATCCGGGTCTTCGGCACGGACCGTGCCGCCCTCGAATCCGTCCTCCGTGCGACCACCGAACTCTTCCCCGCCACCTGACCGGACAAGGAGAACCCCTGTGCGACAGCTCATCCTGATCGCCACCGCAGTGCTGACGATGGTCGCCTGCGGAAGCGAACCCGCACCGGACTCCATGCCCGAGGGTGGATTCTGGTCCACCGCAGCGGTTTCCGATCAGGAGAAGGTCGCGGTTCTGCGCAAGGTCAGGGCGATCGATGTGTGCGCGCTGCTCCCCCGCGTGGCACTGGGCACCCTCGGCACCGTGCGCGACATCGAGAACGTGCATCCGAATCAGTGCCGGCTCAGTATCGCCGTGCCGGGTCATCTCACCGGCATCGACGCGACCTGGAGTACCGGGGTGATGTTCGAGGGCGAGCCGAGCATGGACGGTCCGGTGGACGAGGAGTCGATGGGCGACGTGCGGGTGCTGTTCAACGACGAGCCCGCCGCGTCGGATGATCCGCAGGTGCGCGGGGCCTGTCAGGCGTGGGCGCGGTTCGTGGCGGGCGCCGACCTGTCCTTCAGCGTGCGGGCGCCGCAGGACGCGTGCGCGACGGCGAAGACGCTGGTGCGGATCGCGTTGACCGAGTGGCGCGAGGAGCCGCCCCAGGGTTCCTCGCCGGATTCGGATCGGGCGGTGATCACCGGAGCCGATCCGTGCGCGGTCGCGCCGTTGCTCGGCGTTCGGGTGCCGGTGGCCGATCAGCGCGTCACCACGTGCAAGATGAGCGTCGACGGGCACGACGCGATCGTCACCTTCGACTACAACGAGGAACGCTCGATCATCGACGACACCCCGGCCTTCACCGTGGGCTCGCGCCAGGTGTACCGATTCGATACAGCCCAGGCCGACATGGCGTCGCTGTCGGCCGTCGTCGGTCCCGGACTCGCACCGGGACCGACCGACGCCCTGCTCGGTCGGCGCGTGCCGACGGTCTCGGTCACCGCCCACTCGACGATCGCGGAGAAGGTCATGCGCGAAACCTTGCCGTTGGTTCGCTGACACCTGAGCGCCGGTGCGATGACGACAACGTTCTGAGAACGACCTGGCGTGATGTTTGCACGAGAGTTGCCGTCACGGGCAGACTCGGTGGTCGGGCGCGGGTCCGGGCCCGTATCTGTCGAGGACAGGGGTGCCGATGGATCGCAGGATGGCGCTGGCCGCTGCCGCGTTGCTCGTGTGCGCCGGATGCGGGAGTGACGACGCGGGCAACCCACCCGATTACGGGGAGCTGCCGCCGCCGCCCGCACCGGTGATGCCCGCCCAGCCCCCCGATTTCTGGTCGAAGGTCCCCCAGGATTTCGCCCAGCGAGCCGAGGTCGCCCAGGCGACCCGCCAGATCGATGTCTGCGCGCTGCTTCCGCGCGACACGCTGGCACGGCTCGGCGAGGTCAAGAGCGTGACCGTCGGCCTGGATTCGTGCCGGGCCATCATCGGCAGCGACAAAGCCGGTGAGGGCTCGACCCTGACCTGGCACGCCACCCTGCTGAGCAGCCTGTCGGCCGGTGGCCGGGGCACCACGCGGCAGATCGGCGACGCGAACGTCCGCACGGTCCCCGACCGCGATACGGGTGAACCGCGCGCCTGCGGCGTGACCGCCCAGTTCCCGTCGAGCGCGGCCTTCTATCTCGGCCTTTCCACACCGGGCAAGAACCCGTGCGCGGTCGCCGACGAACTCGTGCCCGGCATGATCGACCGCTGGCGTCAGTCGCCGAAACAGGGCACCTCCCCCGACACCGCGCCGACGGTGCTGCTCGGCGCGGATCCGTGCACGGTCCGGGGCAGACTGGCCGGCGCCGTCCCCGACGACGAACAGCGACTCACTCAGTGCCTGTTCGGTTATCGCGGCGAGAAGATCACCGTGAGCTACGAGTACCGCGTGCCCGAGTATCTCGCCGCCAACAGCACCGAGGACCACATCAACGGCCGCACCGTGCACCGCTCGGTCTCGGTGTACGACAGCTCGATCCCGATCTACACCGCGGCCGTCGGGCCGGAACTGCCCGCCGAATCCACCGTTTTCGGCAGGCGCATCCCCGTGGTCGAGGTGGTCGCCGCCACCGACGACGTCGCGAAAGACGTCATGGCACAGGCGCTCACGCTCTTTCCGCAGCGTTAGATCCCCAGCACGAGCTTCGCGGTCGTGAAGTAGATGATCAGCCCGGTCGCATCGACCAGGGTGGTCACCATCGGCGCCGACACGACCGCGGGGTCGATTCGGAACTTCTTGGCCAGCAACGGCATCGTGCCGCCGATGGTCGCCGCCCAGCCGCAGATGACCACCAACGTGATGGCCACGACGATGGCGATCTTCGGCCCCACGAACACCGTGCCGATCAGCAGTCCGGCCGCGGCCAGCATGCTGCCGAGCACCAGCCCGACCCGGCATTCGCGCCAGATCACCTTGAACAGATCCGAGACCCGCACCTCGCCGACGGCCAGCGCGCGTACGCACGCCGTCGCCGCCTGCGCACCCGCGTTGCCGCCCGCGCCGATCAGCAACGGGATGAACAGCGCCAGGCTCGCGGCCTGTTCGAGCGTCGTGGCGAACATGTCGGTGACACTCACGGTCAGGGTCGCCGCGAACAGCAGCAGCATCAACCACAGCGCCCGATACCGCGCCAGCTGGAACACCTTGGCGGCCATGTAGTGGCCCTCCCACGGCGCCGAACCGGCCTGCTTGGCGACGTCCTCGCTGTCGGCGGCCTCGAGCACCTCCATCGCGTCGTCGATGGTGAGCAGCCCGACCACCCGGTCCTCGCTGTCGACGACCACCAGGTTGATGAGGTTGGTGGAACTCATCAGCCGGGCGGCCTTCTCCGCGGCATCGGTGGCCCGCACGAACGGCGGCTCGGTGACGACTAGCTCGGACACCATCGCGTCCGGCGCGTGCAGCACCAGCTCGCGCAGTTCGACGATGCCGGTGAGGCGGCGGCCGCGATCGACCACGGGCAGCGTGTAGACCGTTTCGGCGTTGGCGCCCTTGGCGCGCACACAACCCAGCGCCTGCGCGACGGTCAGATTGTCCGGCAGCGCAACGACTTCCGGCGTCATGTACAGCCCGACCGAGCCCTCGGGGTAGCCGAGCAGCGTGGCGGTCATCCGGCGCTCGCGCGGGCTCAGCCCGGCGAGGACCTTCTTGGCGACCTTGGCGGGCGCTTCGTGCAGCATGCGGGCGCGGTCGTCGGGGTCCATCGCCTCGACGAGATCGCGAAAGCTCTTCTCGCGCAGGCCCTGCAGGATCTGCTGCTGGTCGACCGGCTCCAGCTCCTCGAACACGCTGAGCGCGCGCTCCTTGTCGAGCAGCCGAAACACGACACCGGCCTGCACGGCGTCCATGCGGGCCAGCGCGTCGGCGATGACGTGCGGCGGCCGGTTGTCGAGCCAGTCCAGGCCGCCACAGACCCGGTGGGTCTCGACGATGTCGCGCACCGATTCGGACAGGATCGCGAGCGCCTCGGTGACAGCGTGGTCTTCCACCGCCGCGCGGCGTGGTGAAACCACTTCGGGCACAACGGTTTCGGTGGGCACATGACGGGTGGTGACGAGATCGACGTTCGACATGATCGAGTCCTCTGGCGTGACAGCGCGCACGCCTGCGGCACGGACAGCTACAGGATGCGCGAGAAGTGGAACGAGTGACGGTGGTTCACACCGCGGGGCGTCCACCACCGAGGCCGGCACGCACAGACCGGACCGAGCAGGTCAGGATCGGCAGTACGAGGACGAAGGGGTGACGCCGCGCGGCCTTCGACTGGGAGGTTCGTTGCGCATTGCAACCCCACCTCCTCGCAGTCGCCGCGGGTGATCGCTCCGCGGATCGCTTGGAGTACCCACTCGGGCACACCCTTCCACTGATGAGACTACATGCGAGGGCCGATCGTTTCACCTTCAGCTCGCGTACCACTGGTCACAGTGATACCGATCACACCACCGACGGCAGCCCCGCGATGACCGTGTCGACGGCCTGTTCGGCGAGCGGCCACAGTTCGGCGCGGTCCAGGTGCCGCAACGGCCCGCGCAACGCCAGTTCCGCGAATCCGTGCACGGTGGACCAGCAACTCCAGGTCGCACCCGCACGCGCCGCCGGAGCGAGCTCGCCGATGTGCACCATCATGTCGAGCGCGTCGGCGAGGGCGAGGTAGGCGGGCGAGTCGACGACCGACTCGGGCGAGGTGTCACCGGCACCGAAGAACGCGACCGCGAACCAGCCGGGCTCGAGCAGCGCGAACCCGATATAGCCGAGACCGACCGCGCGCAGGCTCGCACGACCGGTCGCGGGGCCGCGCTCCATCCCCTCGGCCATCCTGGACTCGATCGCGGCCGAGACCGCGCGCAGCAGGGCACGCCGGTCGGGAAAGTGCCGGTAGGCGGCGTTCGGCGTGACGCCGACCTGGCGGGTGACCGCACGGATGGTCAAGGCGCCCGGGCCGCCGGCCCTGGTGAGTTCCAGCCCGGCCTCGACCAAGGCCGCCGCGAGGTCACCGTGGTGATAGGCCAACTCTTGAAGCCCCTTTCGCCGGAGTGTACGGTGTGAACATATCAAATGTGCACGCCGTACACATTGAAGGGTGGCTCACCATGACCGCATTGCCCACCATCGTCGATCAGGACGTCTGGCAGGCCGAACTCGATCAGCTCCGGATCCGGGAGAAGGCCGCGACCCGCGAACTCGACGCCGTCGCCGCCCAGCGCCGGCGCATGCCCGCCGTCCGCCTGCCCGACTACACGCTCACAGCCGAAGACGGCAGCGGCGTTTCACTCGCCGAGGTCTTCGACGGACACTCGCAACTGATCACCTATCACCACATGTGGACACCGGGAAACACCTGGCAGTGCCCCGGCTGCACCGGCCTCACCGCGCAGTACGCACGACTGGACTTCCTCGACGGCTACGACGCGCGATTCGTCATCGTGACGCAGGGGCCGATGGACGAGGCACTCGCCTACAAGAAGCGCGTCGGCAACGCGATGACCTGGTATTCGACCGCCGACAGCCCGTTCGGCGCCGACATGGGCGCGGGTCCCGGCGCGGGTTTCGCCGTGAACACTTTCCTGCGCGACGGCGACACCGTCTACCGCAGCTGGCACACCGACGGCCGCGGCACCGAACAACTCGCCTACACCTTCGGCCTCATCGACGCGCTCCCCTACGGCCGCCAGGAGGAATGGCAGGACAGCCCAGCGGGCTGGCCGCAATCACCGACCTACAGCGGGTGGCCGAGCAGCAAGGACATCGCCGCGTCCTACGGCGATCCGAGCGTCTGACCTGCGAGATCCGCGCCGACCGCACGCTCGACCGCGGGCCAGTCGGGCGTGTGGGTCAGCCACGACGGGATCGGCCCGGTCTGCGCGCCGAACAAGTACAGCCGGGGCACCAGATCGCGCAGGGTCGCGTGCACTTCGAGCCGGTCGTCGATCATGTGCGTGATGCCGAGTTCGGCGCAGTGCGGCGCCTTGCCCGCGCGAGTTCTGCAGAAGCGCAAGTGTTCTCGGGCAATGCCGGTGCGGGCGGCGAAGTCGTGATGGTCGAGCCATTGCCTGGTGCGCTGTTCGATGCGCGGACCGCATTTCGAGATCACCCAGGCGTTGCCGTCGAAGCGGCTCACCAGCCGGTTGAGCACCGCGAACGCGTCGGGACCGGGTGGAGTGCTCATTGCTTCGTCGAAGCCGCCCGACAGGAATACGGTGTCCGCGGCGCCCGGTGTGAGCGCGGCCCCCTGAATCACTCGGCCGAAGTCGACGCCGAGGCGGGGTAGCGAAATATTGTTCATACGTCTGCAAGCATGCCCGGGTTTTCCCCGCGTGCCAACTGATTTTCGGCGCATAACGGCCGGTCCAGGGTTCAGCGCGGTGCGCGCACAATAGTTGCCTGAGCGCGTAGAAGTGGAACAGTGGATCTCGACAGCCGCGGCGTGTGGCGCGCCGCTCGAGTTCCATTCACTCCAGGAGAAAACCTGTGCGCTTCGGCATCTTCGTTCCCCAGGGCTGGCGGCTAGATCTGGTCGGTATCGAACCGGCCGACCAGTGGTCGGTGATGCGCGAACTGGCCCAGCGGTTCGACGCGGGCTCCGACTGGGAGTCGATCTGGGTCTACGACCACTTCCACACCACGCCCGTTCCCACCGACGAAGCCACCCACGAGGCGTGGACGTTGATGGCGGCGTTCGCGGCCACCACCTCCCGGGTGCGGCTGGGCCAGATGTGTACTGCCATGAGCTACCGCAACCCCGCCTACCTCGCCAAGGTGGCCGCCACCGTCGATCTCATCTCGGGTGGCCGGGTGGAGATGGGCATCGGCGGCGGCTGGTACGAACACGAGTGGCGCGCTTACGGTTACGGCTTCCCGTCCGCCGGTGAGCGTCTCGGCCGCCTCGACGAAGGTGTCCAGATCTTCCGCGAGGCGTGGAAGACCGGCCGAGCGACCCTGGACGGCAAGTACTACCAGGTCGACGACGCCATCGTGCACCCACGACCGTTGCAGGAGAACGGGATTCCGATCTGGATCGCCGGTGGCGGCGAGAAGAAGACCCTGCGCATCGCCGCCAAATACGCTGACTACACCAACTTCAGCGGCGACCCCGACGAGTTCGCCCGCAAGTCCGACATCCTGCGCCAGCACTGCGAAGAGGTCGGTACCGATTTCTCCGCCATCACCCGCAGCTCGAACTTCAACGCCATTGTCGGTACCACCGAAACCGAAGTACAAGAACGACTCTCGACCATCGTCGACCGCTTCACTCCCTTCCTCGGCGCCGATGAGGCGAAAGCCCGTGTGCACGAACAGTTCGCGGCCAGCGCGGCCGTCGGCACCCCGGAACAAATCGTCGAACGCCTCACGAAGGTGAAGAACCTCGGCCTCGCCTACACCATCGTCAACTTCCCGGAAGCCGCCTACGACACCTCCGGCATCGAACTCTTCGAACGCGAGGTGATCCCGGCATTGGCGTAATCCACGGCCGGTCATAAGCGTCGCCACCTACCTTTTCGTCCATGAGCGACCCGGTGACCGTGCGGAACGAGGCGAAGGTTCTCGCCGCCGGATACGAGCGAGATGTTGACGGCCGACTGATCTTCGTTCCCGCGGTCCCCGACAAGCCGGAGCCGAAACCCGAGTTCCCGCTGCTCGCGACGAACGCACACGGCAGCTCCACCTGGATGTGGCTCGCGTTCCCCATCGACATGGCACTGCACCTCGCGATCGGCGCCGCTGTCTGGTTCGTGTTCCCGACCCCGGTGGCCTTCGCGTACGGCGCCCTGGCCTGGCTGGCCGCCTCGTTCATCCACCGGACCTTCGTCCAGCGCCTCACCCGAACAACGCTCGGCAAGTCGCTGTTCGGCCTTCGAATCCGCTACGCCGACGGCACCTACCCCACCCTCGGCCGCCTCGTCGCAGAATGGTTTCGCGGCGTCGGTTGCACCATCGAACTCTGCTGCTCGTTCGGCTGAACCCAGTCGGACTCGGCTCAGGTCGGGAAGGTCGGAATGATCGAATCGCCCATGTGGCGCAGGGTGGCGCAGGCGTCGGCGGTCTGCTGGGTGGGGTTGTTCACGACGACCATGCGGATGACGCCTTGGGACGCGGCGAAGAGGATGTCGCAGGAGGTAGGGGTGTCGCCGAGGCGACGGCCGGCGCGGCCCGCGACCGTGTAGTCGGTGAAAGGTGTCGGACCTGCTTCCTTCTCGAACTCCGCGAGAGTTCGCGAGGTCGAGAACACCCTCAGGTAGGCGGTGGCGCCGGTCCACTCGCAGGTCTGCCAACCGGCGGACACCGCACCTGCCGCCACCTTCGTCGCGGGGTCGACACCGGCCTTCTGTAGTGCGTCCGCGGTGACTCCGGTGCACGGCTCGAACAATGCCTTCGGTTGCGCGGCCTCGGGCTCCGCGCTCGAGCATCCGACGAGCGTCGCCAACGCCAATCCCCCGGTCACTACCGCCATGAGCGCGCGCTTCATCCGTTCCCTCTCACCGTGCATCGCAAAACGCGGCCACGTTAACAAGGCTCGCAACCTCACCAGCGATCGTTCGACAAGACTTGGTCCGGTCACCACCTCGCTTGCACCACGACTGTGACGAACACCCACACCACGCACCCGCCGCAGGCCGAGGGTTACGCCCTTCAGTGGTGGTGTGCTCCGACAGCGGATCCGCGATAGCCCAGCCCGCGGCCAGCAGCTCGTCGACAGCGGCGGCGAGGCAGATCGGGCATCGAACACGAAGCGATTCAGGCTCTTTCATGATTGTGGCCTTGACCACATCATGGCGGTCCGGCTATGTTCTCTCGCCAACAGACTTGGACATTCGTTCAGTTGAACGAGCGTCCACCTGGGGATCGAGGACGCAGATGATGAGGACAATGAGGCGACCGGTGCGCTGGATGACGGCGCTCGCACTCGCAGCCGGGCTGGCCGTGAGCAGCGCCCCGGCGACCGCCGACCCCGCGAGACCGCTGACGCCCCTGCGGGCACAGGGGTCGGCGTTGATCGACGGGTACGGACGCACCGTGCTGCTCCACGGGGTGAACACCGTCGACAAGGACGCGCCCTACCTGCAACCCGGTGACGGATTCACCCTCACCGACGAAGCGGCGGCGACACTGGCTCGGCACGGGTTCACCACAGTCCGGCTCGGGGTCTCGTTCGACGGACTGATGCCGACGGCGGGTGTTGTCGATACCGCCTACCTCGACCGGGTCGAGAATGTCGTGGATACCCTTGCCGCGCACGGCATCTACACGTTGCTCGACAATCACCAGGACGGATTGTCGAAGATCTGGAACGGCAACGGGTTTCCCGAATGGGCGATCCGTGCCCGGCCCGCGGACGGTGAGCCGAATCCCGGATTCCCGCTGTACTACCTGATGCCGAGCATGAATGCCGGGTGGGACGAGGTGTGGAACAACACCTACGGGGTGCTGAACCATCTGGGGGTGGCGCTGGGCGCGCTCGCCGAGCGGATGACCGGGCGCGCGAGCGTGCTCGGGATCGAGTTGCTCAACGAACCATGGCCCGGCTCAGCGTTTCTCACCTGCTATCCCGACGGCTGCCCCGACTTCGACGTGAAATATCAACGGGCGCTGCAACAGCTGACCGATGCGGTGCGGGCACGCAATGCCACGGTACCGGTGTTCTGGGAACCGAATGTCACCTGGAACGAGACCATGCCCAGCCACCTGGGCAAGAATCCACCGATCACCAGCCCGAACATCGTTTTCTCCCCGCACGATTACTGCATTCCCAGCCAGCTCGCGATCTACCTCGGCCTGCCCGAGGAGCTGCGCGCCCTGTGCCCGCCGCAGCAGGACCGGACCTGGTCGAACATCGACGCTTTCGCCGACCGCACCGACATCCCCACCATGGTCACCGAATTCGGCGACGGCGATCCGACCGTGTTGCGCAACACCACCACCCGGGCCGACGAACGGTTCGTCGGCTGGCACTACTGGCATTACAGCGCCCGCGACGGTGATCCTTTCCGCGGTGAACTCGGGCGCGAACTGGTCCGCACCTATCCACAAGCCACCGCGGGAATTCCCGATGGCATGGTCTTCGACTCCAGCACAGGCGATTTCGCGTATCGGTACCGGCCTCGCCAGGCCTCGGCGCCGACCGAGATCTACGTCTCGGATCTGTTCCATCCGGACGGCTACGAGGTGAAGGTCACCGGCGGTCGGGTCACCTCGGCGCCCGGCGCGCGCATCGTCACCGTGGAAGCCGACGGCACCGACCCGGTCACCGTTCGCATCCACCGCCCCGGCTCGGCGGGAGCGGATCTTCCCTCCGGCGGTGGCACCGGCTCGGCATCCGGATTCCCCTGGCTGTCATCGGGATCCGCGGGCTGACACCGGCGGTGATCAGGTCGGCAAGGTCGGCACCGGGTGCTTGTTAAGCGGTGTCGACCACGCTGACCTCCATGAGCAACGCAGCACCGTCCCGGCACGCCACGCGGGAGCGCGGATACGAACGTGACGCCGAGCCGATGTTCGTCACATCCGAAACGCGGGAGCGCTCGACAGACGAATTCCCCCTCACCGGACGCACTTCCAGCGGCGACGAGACCGGCGTGATCCCCGCGTTCCTCATCGATATGACGCTGCACGCCGCGATCGGCGCCACCGCCTGGTACCTCGCACCCGGCCCGACAGCCGTCCTGTACGGCCTCCTCGCCTGGCTGAGCGCGTCCTTCCTGCACCGCACGGTCATCCAGCACCTCACCCGGACAACGATCGGCAAGTGCCGGTACGGACTCCGACTGCGCTACGCCGACGGCACCTACCCATCGACCTGGCAGCTCACCGTCCAGTGGTTCCGCGGCGGCTGGTCCTGCTTCGACCTCTTCGACAGTGCCCGCTGACAGAGAAGGGGCGGTCTCCCTCGGGAGACCGCCCCATTT